>JBBQAC010000158.1:0-10503 GCA_038315915.1 Phormidesmidales cyanobacterium | reverse complement strand
ATCCGCTCATCCAGTGCTATCTGCCAAAATCCCTTATCAGCGATCGCCCGGGCAAAGCTCGTCGCGAAAGAATTGTAAGTTCAGACAGACGTAAATTGAGGAAGACATCTTGAGTGTAGTGAACGCGATCGCCCCCCACGGTGGCACATTGATCAATCGCTTAGCAAGCCCTGAGCAAAAGCAAGAATTTTTGAGCA
This sequence comes from Phormidesmidales cyanobacterium, assembly GCA_038315915.1. Lineage (GTDB taxonomy): Bacteria > Cyanobacteriota > Cyanobacteriia > Phormidesmidales > Phormidesmidaceae > Phormidesmis. The sequence goes on along the minus strand of JBBQAC010000158.1, from coordinate 10,306 downwards.
AAGCAGACAGTCTGCCTCGGGTCACGCTCGATGCTAGAGCCGCTTCTGACCTGGTGATGATTGCCATTGGCGGGTTTAGCCCGCTCAGCGGTTTCATGAGTCAGGCCGACTACGAACCAGTGGTTACCGATATGCGCCTGGCCAGCGGCCTGCCCTGGTCGGTACCGGTGACCCTTTCCGTCGATGAAGCCACCGCCGAGCCCTTAAAAATCGGTCAGCTCGTGCGGCTAGACGACGAAACAGGTCGCTTTATCGGCGTACTAGAGCTGAGTGAAAAATACGCCTACGACAAGAAAAAAGAGGCTATCAACGTCTATCGCACTGACGAAGACGAGCACCCTGGTGTCAAAGTTGTGTACGAACAGGGGCCGATTAACCTGGCCGGTGACGTGTGGCTGCTAGAGCGCGATGCCCATCCGCTGTTCCCTGACTACCAAATTGACCCAGCCGAATCCAGGGCCCAGTTTCGCGATCGCGGCTGGAAAACCGTCGTCGGCTTCCAAACCCGCAACCCCATTCACCGCGCCCACGAGTACATTCAAAAATGCGCACTAGAAACGGTTGACGGCCTATTTTTGCACCCGCTAGTCGGGGCCACCAAAAGCGACGATATCCCTGCTGACGTTCGGATGCGCTGCTATGAGATCATGATGGAGCACTACTTTCCTCAAGAGCGAGTGATCCTGGCAATTAACCCCTCGGCGATGCGCTATGCGGGCCCTCGGGAAGCTATTTTCCACGCCCTGATTCGTAAAAACTACGGCTGCACTCACTTTATTGTGGGCCGCGACCATGCTGGGGTAGGTGACTACTACGGCACCTACGACGCCCAGGCCATTTTTGACGAATTCGAACCGGACGAACTGGGAATTGTGCCGATGAAGTTTGAGCATGCTTTTTACTGCACGCGCACAGGCACCATGGCCACCACTAAAACCAGCCCAAGCCAGCCAGAAGAGCGTATTCATCTATCGGGTACGAAGGTACGGGCGCTGCTGCGAGATGGCAAACTACCGCCGCCGGAGTTTTCGCGTCCAGAGGTGGCCGCTGAGCTTGCGCAGGCCATGCACAAGTAGCTAAAAAGATACGACGACTAGAAAACAGGGGTGGGGTCTGATGGGTGTAAGCCGACGAGCGTTAATCAAGCAAGCGGGCGCAGCAGCTTTAGCCCTTGGCCTCACCGACCTGGCAATTAGCTCGGGGGCAGCCAATGCTCAGGCCAAAATGTATGCCCAAGCATTGGCTCAGTCCTCTGGGCGGAAGCTGGCGCTGCTAATTGGGATCGACACCTACCCTGGCGGGGCGCTTTCGGCTGATCGTCCGCTGTCAGGCTGTACGACGGATGTTGAACTGCAAAAGGCGCTGCTGATCTATCGCTTTGGCTTTTCACCAGCAGATATTGTCTGCCTGACTGATCAGCAAGCGACTCGAACCGGTATCTACCAGGCTTTTATAGACCATCTTTACCATCGGGCTAAAGCCGGAGATACGGTAGTCTTTCACTTTAGTGGCTATGGCGCGCAGGTGAGGGTCGAAGATCCGCTGGGCGGACAGGAGACAGTGCGATCGCTTGTTCCCTACGACGGGTTCTTGCCGACTGAATCGAGCCCAGCGCTCAACGATATTTCTGAAGTGGAGCTAAAGTCTCTGCTCAAACTGCTTAAAACCCAGAAGGTGACTACTGTTTTGGATGCGGGCTTTGTGACGCCAGCGGAGCCACTTTCGGGCGGACTGCGATCGCGGGCCCGCTCGGCTGTCGTCACCGGTCAGCCCCCGGCCCCTTTTCCTGTGCTCGCTGAGCAGCGATCGCTCAAAGCGAGCGATCCTTTTCCGGGCGTTCTGTTGCGCGGCGCAGACGTGGTCGACGCTGCGTTTGAGCGTCGGTGGAATGGATTTAGCGCGGGCGCGTTTACCTATGCGCTCACTCAGTACGTATGGACAGCGCCTGCACCGATAACGGTTGGACGAGCGTTGGGGCGATCGCAAGAAACGCTACTTCGTTGGGGCGGCAGCAATCAGCAGCCCTCTGTCAGCAGCAGCCGCAAGCTCGACCTGCGCACCCCTGAAAAAACACCGCCGCTCTACGATACGCCACTGCTGCCCGGTACGCGCGGACAGGGAGCCGTGCAATCGATTACGGCGGAAGGCGGCAAAACTGCGACGCTGTGGCTGGGCGGACTGCCTCCTCGCGTTTTGGAATACATCAATTCTTCGACGATCATGTCCTGTAACGGGCGACAGCTTCGGCTGAATTCTCGCAGAGGGCTCGCTGGCAAAGCCAAAATTATTGATTTATCGGCCAGTAGCGCCCCCCCGATACAGGCCGGAGCGCCGATTTTTGAATCGGTACGGGTACTGCCCAAAGATATTGATCTGGTTGTCTCGCTCGACAGTCGCCTGGAGCGCATTGAACGAGTCGATGCCACCAGCGCCTTGTCAGCATTGGCTTTCGTCACCTCTACGTCAGATACCAACTTACCGGCTGACTGTCTGCTGGCAAAACCCGTCACCAATAGCCCCGAAACGCTGACGGCTAGCTTGCAACCACAGAAAATGGCCCAGGCCGAGTCGGCAGCAGATACCGACCCAACCGAGCCGCCAAAGCCCGCCAATTCACCCTCAGACGAGTCAGATGAACCTAGAGGCAGTTTCGGATACGGGCTGTTTTCACTGACGCGATTGCTGATCCCAGGGACGCTAGCTTTACAAGATGAAGCAATTAAGCCAGCTATCAGCCGACTGACGCCCAAGCTCCAGTCGCTGCTGGCGCTAAAAATGCTGCGGCTCAGTGAAAACCGGGCCTCTTCGCAACTGCCCGTGCGCGTCAGCTTAGAGATGGTCAGCCCTGACGAAAAGCGATTGATCAGCCGGCAAACGTTTCAGATTGGCCAGGCTCCGATGCAGCCAATCGCCTTTGGCAGAGAAGGCTTCGCCCCGCAGGTTCAAATTGGGTCGCGGGTACGCTACCAGCTCTTTAATGACGGCGAGCAACCGCTGTACTACACCTTGATCAACGTTGACCCCCGAGAACGGCTGTCGGCCTTTTGCCCCATCAGGGATCTTTCTGCGCCTGCACTGGAAGAGGGCAGTGCCCAAAAAATTGAAGGGATCGCCGCCACGGCGATCGCCCCCGGTAGCTCAGTAATGATTCCTAGCCCCACCACGGACTGGGCAGTCAAATCTCCCCCGGGCCCGGTTGAAACCTACGTAGTGTGCAGCACCAGAGCGCTCACTCGCACCTTTAATACGCTGCTCACGGCCTCAGCCAACAGCGGCAATCAACGCATCAATCCACTGCCTGACCCCCTGGCAGTCATTGAGGCACTGCTGAGCGATATCAGCGCTAGTAGCAAAAGCAGCGATACCTACAGCCTCGATGTCTCCCAATGGGCAACGCTCAACTTCACCTACCAATCTTTCTAATTGAGATCATCAGGCCGGGGTTTGCTGCAAGTCAGGCTTTTCCTCCGGTAAAATTGCCCCTTCTACCGGGCACACCTGTAGGCAGATGCCGCAGTCAATGCAGGTGTCAAAATCGATCCAGTACCAGTCGGTGCCTTTTTTGTTCTTGCCGGGGCCTTCATGAATACAGGCCACCGGACAAGCATCAACGCAGTCGGCAACACCTTCACAAACGTTGGTCACAATAGAATGGGCCACAGAAATTCTCGCCTTTACAACAGGGGTCTATACGTAGCTTAGTGAAAGGCCGCTGAGTTAACAATCTCGATTTCGGGCAAGCCCTGATCGCAGATCCAGGCAATGCGAGCGATGTTGCGTTTTTGGGCGATCGCTCTAACTGCCGCCGGTGGCTGATCTAACTCCAGACTTAGCTCTACTCTCACAGTTTTCTCAGACTGCCTGACTTTTTGCGCGTAGGCGATCGCCGCCGCCGCTGCGGCTTCACTCTTCGGCACAATTAGCCAGTCGCTGGGCGGAATATCGCTCGGGAGCTGTCCGCTCGGCAGTAGCTCCTGATGCAGTTGCTCAGTATTTAAGACAAAGCCGATGCCAGGGAAGCCCTGGTTTCCCGAGGCGTCATACACAGCCAGCAAATCGTCGTAGCGTCCGCCCTGCCCCAATATTTGACGGCTGCGCTGGCTGACAATCTCAAACACAATGCCGGTGTAGTAGTCAAAAGGCCGGATCAAGCTGAGATCTAAAACCACCGGCGGCACCGCAACTCCCTGCTCGCGCTCCTGCTCAAACAGCGCGATCAAAGACTTGAGCCGAAACGCGATCGCCTGTTGCGCTTCATCCAAATCAAACTCGCTGAGCTTGGCAAGCACGGCTTTAGGCTCACCGCGCAGATCCATCAGCCGCAGTGCTAAAGCCAGCAAATCGGCGGGCAGTGCCATTGTCTGTAGGGCGACGCGGTCTAAACGGGCGATGTGGTGACGCACCCTATTGGCAATGTCTGCCGGAAAAGCCGCCAGTAGTGACTGGGTCAGCGCCGCTTCCCCCAGCACAATAGTGGCATCGGCCAAATTTAGCCTGTCCAGACAAGCCGCCGCTAGCAGCAGGGTCTCGGCATCTGCCATCAGACTGTTGGCCCCCAATAGCTCAATCCCGGCCTGATGATACTCCTGCTGCCCGCCCCGGCTACCCTGCGCCGAACGACGAAAGACATTGGCATTGTAATAGAGCCGCTGCGGGTAGGTGACCGATGCCAGCCGACTCGCTGCCGCCCTGGCAATTGAAGCTGTGAGTTCTGGTCGCAGTCCCAGGCGCTGCTCTCCCACCTGACCGATTTGCAGCTCAATCACTTCCACCCGCTCAATGGCTCCCCCCGCCATCAGCGTGTCCATCGTCTCTACGGTAGAGGTGATAATGCGATGGTAGCCCCAGCGGTGAAAGACCTGTTCGAGGCGATCTTCAATCCAGCGCTTTTGAACCACGTCTAAAGGCAGTAAGTCTCGGCCACCCGTGGGGGGTTGATATATTTTTCCTTCGGGCATCTATCGTTTTTTTCCACCAAACAATCCGCTTAAGAGACCGCCACCTGCTTGTCCGCCCCCCGTCTTAGGGGCCGAACCTCTGCCCGTCGCTGCCTTTGCCGCATGAGCACTGAGCTTAGCCTGAACGCCTTTGGCCAAACTATTGCCAGGGTCAAAGGTGAGCGCTTGCTTAGCGTGAATTTTTGCCAGCGTTGCCTGTCCAGACTGAAGATACAGGCTGGACAAATACCCGTGGCAAGGAGCGCTTTGGGGGTGAGCGGCGATCACTTCTCGCAGTTCTAAAATAGCGCGAGAGTAGTCCCCTTGAGATTCAAATTCTTCGGCCCGGCGAAAGTAACGCTCGATAACTTCTGGCTGACGCGATTTGGCCGAGGGAGTAGCCGGGGCTTTGTCGGGCATTTGCGCAGTGCTGGCGGCGCGATCGCGCGACGAACCCTCTGCGGGCTTTGCCGCCGATCCTTTGCGCATCAGGTAAACCGCGTTGAGTTCGCTGAGTTCGCCAATCGCACTTTCGATGTTGGTGAGGTCGTCAAACTGGGTTGCCGCAATTTTTTGCAGGGCGCTGGCATACTCGCCTTCCAGGTTACGAGTATTGAGCAGACTAGCGGCGGCTTTGCTTTGGGGGGAGATCGCCGCCGGCTGAGCAGCCAGGGACTGCTGCTTGAGCTTTAATAAAACCCGATGCTCTGCTGCCCTTTTTTCATTCCCAAGCGCTTCGTAAGCAGGATTGACCATTTTTGAAAGCAGCTCGCTGGCCCTGCGCTTTTGCTCAGCCGAGGCGTCCCGCAAGCTATCAGGATGAAGCTGCCTAGCGATCTTAAGATAGCGCTTACGCACCTGCGCCGGATCTGCCGCCAGAGAAAATCCGAGCACCGCATGATAGTCAGTCATATCAAGCTTAAAGAGCCCTGCTGAGATGGTCATAGCTGGTTTGTCGCAAATCGAGGTTTATAAAGTTCAGAATGCCCGTCTTTCGGGCTCGCTATAGACCCAACCGATCTAAAACTCAGGCACTCACTTAATTTGAGCTTGATTTCTCAAAGTAGCCTCATTTGGCACAACTTAGCTAAGGAGCAAATCGCGCCAGCGGCTTCACATCCACCAGCGCCGCGCTTAGCTCGCTATGGACTCTCCCATTAGTCGCCAAAATCCGCCCCGACTCAATCTCAAACGGCCCCTGATCGTAAGCCGTCACCCGCCCGCCTGCTTCTTCCACCAAAATCACTCCCGCCGCCAGATCCCACGGCGACAGCCCTCGCTCCCAATAGCCCTCTAACCGTCCGCAGGCCACATAGGCCAGATCAATCGAAGCGGCCCCACCCCGGCGCACGCCCTGGGTGAGATGGGTGAGGTGACAAAACTCAGCGTAGTTATTGTCAATGGTTTCGCGGCGGTCGTAGGCAAAGCCGGTTACCAGCAGGCTATCAGCCAAAGTCGCTGGACTAGAAACGCTGATCGGTTCGCGATTACAGGTTGCGCCCAAGCCCTTTGCCGCTCGAAAAAGGTGGTTGCGCACAGGGTCGAAAATTGCGCCGACTGCCGGTTTGCCGTCAATTAGCAGGCCGACAGAGCAGCCACAAAAAGGATACTGATGCGTGTAGTTGGTGGTGCCATCTAATGGGTCTACGGCCCATAGCAAACCGCCTGTCTGAACGCCGATGCTGCCGGATTCTTCGGCCAGAATGGCGTGGTCAGGCAGATGCAGTCGCAGGACGGCAAGAACCTCTTTTTCGGCGGCTTTATCGGCCTCGGTGACCAGATCGCCAGGGCGACCTTTTTGGCGAATGTCGGAGAGGTTGCCCCAGTAGTGCTGAAGGACTGCGCCTCCGGCAGAGGCGGCTTCGGTGGCGATATCCAGGAAGCGCTGTAGGTCGGATTGGGAATAGTTCATGGGTCAATCATCTTCAATCGGGATACCAAAGCGGACTTTGCCTTTGCCAAAGTAGCGGCCAAATTGCAGCTCGTAAACTTCATCTTCGTCCTGGGTTTCAACTTCTAAATCGCTGCGCGGATAGCTGACGCACAGCAGCGCGTAGCCCTGTTCGCGTAAGTCAGGGGAGAGGCCCATGGCTTCGGGCTGATGCAGCTCGCCCGAGAGGACGCGCACGGCGCAGGCAGTACAGGCTCCGTTGCGGCAGGCGAAGGGGAGGTCGGCAGCTTGGTTTTCGGCGGTTTGCAGGATGTAGCGATCGCTCGGTACCCGGACGGTATAGTCCAGACCTTTTTGCCGGTCGTGGATACGGACGGTATAAACTTCAGCCATGAAAGAAAAGACGATTGCGGCCTCTCTATGGTCGCACGATGGCCGCACGAAAAATAGCTTGAAAAATCGCAGGCAATGTCCCAATTTCTGATAGGATGGCAAAGCTGTAATGCACGCATTGCCAGCGAATACCAGGAGAGATGGCCGAGTGGTTGAAGGCGCAGCACTGGAAATGCTGTAACGGGGCAACTTGTTCGAGGGTTCGAATCCCTCTCTCTCCGTTTGGACAATTTCCGTTGGGACAGCCGGTTTGAGGTTGATCTGCTCTGAGCATGGGGTCAGGTCTTGCTGAGCCTTTCCTGGCTGAGCGCTACTCCCCCAATCGACAGCATCAAAATCCCTGTCCACTGAATAATCTCCAGCGAATTAGGGAGTGCAAAGCTCCAGGCGATGGCTGACGTGGCCAGCGGGGTAGCAGCCGCAAAGGTTGCTGTGCTTGTGCCAATCATCCGCAGGCTGCTGTAGTTAAACAAGTACACCAGCAGCATCACCACTCCCAGCGCAATTCCCCAAAGTGCAAAACTCAACCAGCTAATGTTTGTCAGCTCCAGGGGTTTGACGATGAGCACAATGCTGCTGAGCACGGCAACAGTGGAGAACTGCACCACACCCACCGGAATTGGATGACACTGCTGGCTATAGCTGACGCTAGTTAGAACGATATACAAAGCGAAGGCAGCACTGGCCAATAGCCCCAGCCAAATAGCAGCAGGCGGGGCCATCCCGATCACCGGTCGGATGGCTGGCCGAATAGTGAGAAATCCGCCCATGGCGATCGCCGCTAGCGCTACCAGTCCTAGCGGCGACATTGTCCAGCTTCGTCGCGTCAGCAGACCCAGCGGTACCGCTATCAGCGGATAGAGAAACAGCAAGGTCGCGCCCAGCACTGGGCCAGCCTGGGCAATGCTCTGATAGAGCAGCACCTGAGAGAAAAAGAGCGCGATACCGCTGCCAATTAGCACCGTCATCAGCTGATCGCGGGTGTAAATCCAGCTCTGGAGATCTTCCCAGGTGCGGCGATGGATTTGCGTCGCGAGCAGCAGTAGCGCTGGCACCATTACCAGCATTCTCAGCCACAGCAGTGCGACTGCCGGGACAAACCCCAGTCCTATTTGCCCGACAGTTAGCCCCAGCCAGCTACCGCCCTGGGCCAGAGCGCCAATGAGTCCGTAGTGCCACGCCATTAGCAGCGTCGCGATCGCACTCAAAATCAATCCCTTTCGCAGCGCTGCCTTCTCCTTAGCGATCGCCTCACGGGTCACTAAGCCGCCCGGCTGAGAGGTCGCGGGTGTGAACGGCAACTCCACCGACCGGCCATAAATGTCGGCGGTCGCGGCGGTCCAGGAAGGAGCCGGTTCCCCCGGCAATCGCGGGCCAGCTTTAGTAGCTTGAATGTCAGCTTGCAGCCGGGCATAGTTCGCCTGGAGCGTCGCCACATCTGTTTGAAGCTGAGCTTTATCGGCCTCTAGGCGTTTGATATCCTCATTGAGCTGGCTGACATAGCGTCGCTGTATCGTCTCTAGTGCCGCCAATTCTGCTGAATCGGCAGTCGGGTGCGTCAGCTTTGAAGCTTCGTCGGAGGCTTCAGCAGTGCGCAAATCATCATCATCAGAGGCTGGACTAACCGGCTTCATGCTTTACTTCAAACCAGAGGATAGATAAACATTCTAGAGTCTATACCAGAGTGCTCAATGCCAGGGAAGCAACATGTGGAAGCCCTGACAACGCATCCCATCAGCGAGCCCCTAGGCAAAAAGATGAACCCGTTTGAGACCATCGAGCCCTTCTGCCATCGTCGGTGGCGCAGCAGTCAACTGGCGGTGCATTTTTTCGATTACTTCCGGAGGAACCTGACGCGATCGCGCCAAATTACGCTCCAGGCAAACCGCCAGAGGCGTATCGATCCACACCCCGATCAGCGGCTGATACCCTAAGCCTTTAGCCACCTGAATAAACTCCCGGCGGTGCCGGTGGCGAACATTTGTAGCATCGTAAATGACCCCGCTGGCCGTGCCCTCAGCGATCGCCCGGTAGTTCTCCTTCAACTGCTGAAGCACCATCTGCCAGATCGCTGTCCACTCCCCCTGAATCGCCGCATTCCCGTAAAGATGAGCGCGAATATCATCGGTCGCAATCAGACGGTAGATCGGTCTTTGCGCCACAAAGTGAGCGGCCCAAGTAGACTTGCCACTCCCTGGCAGACCGATCATCATGAGCAAAGGCGCAGCTTGAGACATAGGGGAAAACAGGGACAATTCCTAGTTCTCAAGCTTGACAGAGCAATCGCCCTTAAATCACCGTATTGTCCGGAATTGTCGCATTTTTAAGGACGACGACTATACCGCTACGGATGTAGTAGCCTTCAGATTCCCGTTCGGCCTCTTGTACATTATCTTTATTGATGATCTGTACGTTGCGGCCAATGCGGGCGTTTTTGTCAATGATGGCGCGTCGAATCACTGAGCCTTCACCGATGCCCATCGGGATCGTATGCCCTTCTATGTCGAACTGTCCATTTTCATTGACGGCTTCGTAGTAGTCGCAGCCGATAATTAAGGAGTGATCGATTTCACAATTGGAATGGATGCGCTGGCGTAGACCAATCACCGACTTATGAATGCGACACTTTTTGAGAATGCAGCCTTCGCTGACAATCGATTCGGTAATGTTGCAATCTAGCAGCTTACTTGGGGGGAGATAGCGCGATCGCGTATAAATCGGCGCGTCTTCCTTATAAAAGCTAAAGGCGGGATCGGGCTGATCGGTCAGCGCAATATTGGCCCCATAAAACGCCTCAATCGTCCCGATATCTTCCCAATAGCCTTTGAAAAGATACGCCTGAACATCGTAGTCACGAGCAGAAGCCGGAATAATCTCTTTACCAAAGTCCGTCTGGTCGGGATACTTTTTCAGCAGGTCAATCAGCACCTGCTTTTTGAACACGTAAATGCCCATCGAAGCAATAAACGGCTTGTCTTCAGCCTGGTCGGGAGAGAGCCCCATCGCCGTGGTATCTACCTTCATCGCTTCGAGCGCTTCGCCTTTAGGCTTTTCTGAAAACTCTACAATGCGATTGTTTTCATCA
>JBBQAC010000200.1:0-8728 GCA_038315915.1 Phormidesmidales cyanobacterium | reverse complement strand
CTCAAAAGCCTCGACCACCTGCTGACGAGCAGACTCTAATATGCCGCTGCTGAGCGTGCTGCCGATATCGTCAACATTCCGACTGACAAACTGCTTTAGCATCTGCGCTGTGGACTGGATTTCATCTTCCCAGTCGGTCAGGCTGTGTGACAGCGTTTGCCAGACTGAAGTGAGCTTTTCGGCAATCTGCTCGCGCTCTTGCTCACTCAAGTCTGGCCGCGCTGATAACGCTTCTTCGAGGAAAGCCAAGTCTAGGTGCGGCAGCTCGGTTGGCAGCGCCGACAAGGAGCGAACTGTGCTTTTTACCAGCCCGCTAACCGATGCCAAAAGCTGACTTGGCTGCAACGCTGACTTTTCTTCATGCTGAAGGTAGTCGCTGATCTGAGATTTTAGCTGATTGCCCCAGTCCTCTGAGGTGTGGACGGTGCGCTGCGTCCAGCGACGAGGAAGCTTGAGCCATTCACGCTGACTTTGTTGCAACCAGTCCTTAACTTCAGAACGGACAGATACAGGAAGGCTCAAAGCCTCAACTACGCGCGATGTGTCAATCTGCGGAGGGACTTGGGGCAGGTGGTTGAGCAAATCGCTGATCCGATCAGTTAGCTCAGGCTTAATGTTTTCTAACGAGACGTCGGGCCAGTCAACAGTCTGCAAGGTGTGTATTAACGAGCTGTAAAAAGCCTCATCCTTGGCTGAGGAAGCTTCAGCCGTCGGCTGATCCCCTATCCAGGCGGCTGTTAGGGCGGTGGTCAGTTCGTTTTGCTGCGCTGTGGTAATGCCGTTGCGTCTGGCGATCGCCTCGGCAACCAGGTCAAACTTCGACAAACTCTCTGCGCTGCTATTATCTACCTTGTCGAAGCTGGCAGCGTTTAGGAGCGATCGCCACTTATCTTCAGTCAAACCTTTAAACAAAGCAGTTTCTGCCAGCTGATCACGAGCTGTCGACTTGAGAACATGCACTTTCTCTTCAACAGCGTCAGCAGTGAGCTTATCCAGGCGGGTGTAGCGAAAATAAGCTAGCAGCTTGGTTTGAATTTCCATTAGCGCTTCAGATATCGCCGTCTGTTGTTTTTCAAACTGCTCCAAAATAGACCCACGGCCCTGCTCAAACGCCCGAATAAAATCCTCCTTTTGCTCAGGCTTGAGCATAGGATAACGCTCAAAAATACCGGCTACAGCGCCGCTGTCAAGCTGAGTGAGCGCATTTTGAATGTCTTCAGCATCGGAGACAGAACTGCGCATGTAATCAACAGAATCTTGCAGCCAACTTTTTAGATCATCCGCCGAAAAAGTCTCCAAAGGAAGCTTATCAAGCTGGTCGCTCAGCCGCTGTTGCCAACGTTTCATGCCCGACGAAGCCACCTCCTGCTGCACGGTTTCGACCACACTACTGTAAACAGCCCCTAGCCGCTCAGCCATCGCCTCCACCGTTTCTTCACTGAGATCTCCTCTCTGCTTCAGCCAATGCACAAAATCTGATCGCTTCAGCGCCCTGAGCTGAGCCTCGACCTGCCCCGGATCTGCCTCAGGATCGTAGAGCCGTTCGGCAAACGCCTGAGGCAGCACCTCAGCGCGCAACGCCCAGCGAGGAATCTCCATCAAATAATCTTCCACATCCAGACTGACAATATTAAACGGTAAATTTTTACCGTAGCCCTCCAGCGACTGAAAAGCCCTCCAGATCGTCTCAATATCCCAATCCGAAAAATCTACCCGCTGCCGAACCAACCGCAGCAGCCCGCGCCAATCCGGCAACAATCCCGCCAATCCTTCCCCACCGGTTGCGCTCTCTTTCCCTAGCTCCCTAGCTCCCGTTTCCCAGTCCTCGACTTCTCCATTCTCTTTCCCGTCCTTTCCTTTCTTCTCCTCTCCTTTTTTCTCCTGCACCGCCCGCAGCTCCGCCAAAATCGCCTCAGCCTGCTGAATCGGAAGCTGCGTCCGCTCAGATATCTCCGCTAGCAACTGCTCTCTCTGCTGGCTCAAGAGTTCGGGTAGCTGCTGCTGTGAGGCGATCGCCTCAGAAAGTTCGCTGGTGATGATCTGTAGCTTGTCGGTATCCGAGAGATCTGCCTGGTTAGAAGATACCGTTTGCCCGATGGCTGAAAACAGGCGACGAATGCCCGCCGCCGCTGTCCCCAAAACAGCCCCCAAAATGCTGGAGACCGCTACCGAACTGATCCAGCTTAAAGTCAGCAGGTAAGCGGCCCATAGAATTGTCCCAAAAATCAGACCCGTTCTGGGCTGATCAAACCCGCTGAACTGCACCGTTAGAAAAGAAGTGGCAAATAAGACAACTGCCAGACTGAAGGCAACACCCGCACCCAGAATATGGCTAATCGGCTCTGTCGATGAGGAACTGGAATCGGCTGGCTCATCAGTCGCGTCACTAGGAGCCAGCGCCCAGCCAGCAAAAGACAGCCCCAGCGCCACCTCCAGACTGGTCAGTAAGAGCTGAAAAGCAAATGCCATAATCAGCCCTGCCAACAGAGAGAAAAACATCTATCCGACCGCTTGTTAATCTGACAGCGTAGAAAATTATTCGCAAAACTGTCATCTACCGTAGGAAGCAAAGGCTAAAGGATGGAAATTCGTGCGTTTCGGCCTGTTGATGAAGCGGCTGTGGTCGATATTTGGTCGCGCTGTGGGTTGCTGAGAGCCTGGAACAATCCGCACCGGGATATTGCTCGTAAGCTTACTGTGCAGTCGGAACTATTTTTAGTGGGCACGGTGGATGAAGAAATTGTAGCTACCGTCATGGCCGGATTTGACGGTCATCGCGGGTGGATCAATTATTTGGCGGTCGATCCTGCTCACCGCAAGCAAGGATATGGCCGTGAGCTAATGAGGGCAGCGGAGCAGCGTCTCGCGGCAGTAGGTTGCCCTAAGATAAATTTGCAGATCCGCGAAGATAATTTAGCCGCGATCCAGTTCTATGAGCGGATCGGGTTTGCGCCGGATGCAGTTGTCAGCTTTGGCAAGCGCCTGGTGGAAGATGAGGACTAAAGCTGCCTATAGTGAAAAAGTAAACTCTACTTCGCCTAGCTTATGAATTGCTTACTGACAGCCTTTTGCTTGAGAGCAAAGCCGCTAGCCGCGCTGATGACTTCTTTTTTAGCCGCGCTTCTGCTACTAGGGTCGCCTGTCCTCGCAGCGGATATGCTCTCCCATGCCCCTACGACTGCCAATCTTTACATCATCTCGCCTGAAAATGGCCAAACAGTCCCCGAAAACTTCACGGTAAAGTTTGGCCTATCCGGCATGGGAATTGCGCCAGCCGGAATCAATCAAGAGGGTACAGGCCACCATCATTTGCTAATTGATGTGGATGAGCTGCCGTCGCTTACTGAGGCGTTGCCTGCTACTGCGCATATCAAGCACTTTGGCGGTGGCCAAACAGAGGCAATGGTCAGCCTGCCACCGGGCGAGCATACGCTACAGCTCCTGTTGGGCAACTACAGCCATGTGCCTCACGATAATCCGGTGCTCTCGCAGAAAATTGAGGTGACAGTGAATTGAGGGGGCAATGCAGTAGGCGATCGCGCTCCTCATCGCTAAGCATCTTCAGCTCTTTTTAACAAACTCAGTCAACTGCGCCAGCGGCGGCAAACCCAAAGCGAAAATCAGATCATTCGCACCGTCCGAAGCCGGATTCAGCCGTCGAACTAAACATCCCCTTTCATGTTTCAACTGCCTCACTACAAAGCCAAACAAGTCGCCGTTAACCGGAAGCGCCATTACGAGATAGAAGGCCACTGCTATCCGGGCATCACCACCATTCTATCGGCGACCAAGCCCTACGAAGACAAAAAGCGCCTGTGGGATTGGCAAGACCGCATCGGCAAAGAGGAGGCCCGTCGCATCACCACGACATCCGCTCGCTCAGGTAGCCGCATTCACAAAGCCATTAAGTCTCACCTGAAGCAGGAAGCCTACGAAATGCCTGAAGGAATAGAAAGGTTTTGGCAGTCGATTGAGCCGGTGCTGGCTAATGTCGACGAGGTGCTGCTCGTGGAAGGGGCGGTGTGGCATCCGCTAAAGTTTGGCGGCTATCCGGATGCGGTGATGCGCTACGAGGGAGAACTGTGCGTTTGCGACTGGAAAACGGCCCGTCGGCCCAAGCAAATCGAATGGATAGAAGACTACTGTATGCAGGTAGCGGCCTACTGCTACGCGGTGAACTGGGTGTACCGCGACACGGGGATAAAGATTGAGCGCGGGTTGATTGCCATAGCCCTCGAAGACCATCCCGCTCAAGTATTCACCCTGGAAGCCGATGATCTCTTCCATCACTGGCGCAGCTTTCAAAAAAGACTGAAACAATACTATCAGCAGCTTCGGCTTTAAGAAATCTCTCGAATGGATACGGCAGAGAAGCGATCGCAAAAGGGTTTGATATACTTCGCGTACAGCCCCCCTGCACAATCACTCCATAGCGGTTGTCAGAGCCACCCCTACCCAAGGAGCCATACAGCCCATGACCGGACTTGTGATCGCCTGGATTGTAACGACCATTACATTTATCATTCTCACAAAGCTGCCCACCGGCATACAGGCCGATAGTTTTGGCAAAGCAGCGATCGCTGCCCTCATCTTTGGCCTGCTCAACGGCCTCACCGGCTGGTTTATCAATAGCCTGATTGTGAATGTACTATCGCTGGGCCTGGTATTTTTGATCGGCAACACGATCCTGTTCGGTCTGACGGCGCTTTTGGTCAAAGGGTTCAGGCTACGGTGGGGAATTATGAGCGCTCTGCTCGGCGGCTTGGGCGTCGCCGTTATCAACAGCATTCTTTTCAAAATCTTGGCCGTCGTTTTGTAGTGAAAGCAAACCAACAGAGAAAACTTTACCGGGTAGAAACATCAGCTACGGAAGGGTGCGCTTCCATAGCTGATGCGCTTCCATAGCTGATGTAAGGTTACTTCTGGCACTGAGGGGGTGACACAACGGCTACAGGGCATGAAGGACGGCTTCCATCGCCTTCTGACCCTTCAGATAATATTCAATTTTACCGCGATTGAGCCTCATCAAACGTTGTATCTGCTGCTGACAATCGGGCCAGAACGGTACCCATCGATGGGTCGATAGCCCTACATAAAAGAAACTGTGTCGGCGATAAGGCCGACCCGCCGTCTCCGGCCTAGCGATATACTTTTGTAAGGCTTTTTGCTTGAGCCTATGCCCTTGAGTCGAAGCGCATAGGTAGGCAATCGAAATCAATAAGATAATTGCTAAGAAGCGCTTGTCGCTGGCCTTACAGCCTTCTAAACGGTAGCCCCCGAGCTTAAAATCGCGGAACATCTCCTCAATGTGCCAGCCTCAGAACCCCCATAGGCATCTATGTGCTGCTGCTGAGTTTTTTTATCTAAAGGCTGACTTTCGGGCATTTATCTTCTCCTAAAAAGGTGTGAAATCGGTTGCTATATCTACTCCAGGATGTTTCAGGCGGAATGGTGATGTCAGAGGTTCCCCCTTTCCAGTGCAGGCGTAGAACTTCACCAGCAGGGCGTTGTCGATGTGTGCGCAATCGCTCTAATTCGGCCTCATCAGCCCAAACGACCCAGTGTTTCGGTGGCTCAGTCAGTTGTCGTGCGTTTACCCAACCTCTCTGCACCCAATTATATAAGGTTATCTCCGGCATCTCTAAGAAAATTGCCAAATCAGGTAGCCACCATTCATGCCTATCCAAGCTTTCCCTGGATTTTGGACTATATCGAGTCCCTAATCCGATGCGACGCATTAACGACCGCAGGATTTCTCGATTAAACGTTTTACGCCGCTTTGGTGGATGAAAGCCTTCTTGGTGCAGCAGCTCAATCATTTCGTCCGTGGTCAGCTTCGCTTCAGCCATTTGTTCAAGGCGCTGACAAAGTTGTGGGTAGTTACTCAGTTGAGTCCATTTGGCTACTGGCCGAATGATACTCACTTGCTCAACAAAGCCACCATTCCACTCAATACTAACTTGAACCTGTTCACTTTCTCCTTCAACATTTACAGTAATCACTTGAATTATCTGGCGTACCAGTTCTTTCCGTTGAGCATGGGTTGTCGTTTCGGCTGACCACACGTCAGGCAAGCTTTCGGCTAGTTGGCGAATCTCTTGTTTCTCCTCATCTGTGAGCTGTTTAGGGTGCTCATGAGAGAATCTTTCATACTCTTCTTTGAGCTGCTGCTCGGACTGTAAGGCATTCTCCCATTCCTGGGCCAGTTGTCTAGCAACGAGACGGTTTTCGGGCTCTACGAGATGGTAGTGTCGGCCAGAACGCTCCGATTCAAAGTTGGCACGTTCTAGCCGCTGACGCCACAGTTTGTCTAGGTCTGAGCGGTCTTGTTCGATGTGAGTGGCGGCGGCCAGTGATAGTTCCAAGGCCGCAGGTTCTAGTGACCGTAGAACTTGCTGAGTGACAGACTCATCTAAGCAAGCACCTGCCAACTGCTGGCAGAGTACTCCGCCATAATCAGCCATCTCACGGCAACAGACATACTGATGAGAGGCTTTTCCTCGATGGTAGCGAACCGTCATCCGAGCACCACACCGACCACAGACCAACAACCCTGATAGCAGGGCTATGCCTGAGCGGGCATGACCCCATTCATCAGCATGGGCTCGATTAGATTTGAGTTGGGCGAGATGCTGTTGGTACTGTGCCCAAGAAATATAGGCAGGATGGTGGTCTTTAATCAACACGAGCCACTCTTCGAGCGGTTTAACTATTAAGCCGCTGTGAGGGTGGTCGACCTTCTTTTTTCGAGCATCCATTTGCTTGCGACCGTAGGCGTAAGCGCCTGCATAGACTGGGCTTTTTAGCAGGTTCTGCAAGGTGGGCCGGTTCGGCCTGTGCCACTCTAAATCGCCTTTATTGAGGCCAGATAAAACCCGTACACCGACTTGAATATGATTTCTGACGAGATAGCGGAGTACCGCATTCAGTGTGCCTAGCTCTTCAAACTTACGAAAGATCAGCTTGACGACCTGTTGCGCTTGTTCGTCTGGGTCAAAGCAAATCTCTCCTGACGGGCGGCGAACGTAGCCTATCGGGACGCTGAAGCCCAGCTCTCCCCGTTTGGCTTTGTTACGCTTCCCTTGAACCATGCGTTGCTTAAGGATATGTAGCTCAGCTTCACTCATAGTGCCTTTCAATCCCAGTAGCAAGCGGTCGTTGTACTGGCTGGGGTCATAGATGCCATCGAGATCTGCTATTAGCGTACCGAATAGGGCACAGATTTCCAGTAACTGATGCCAATCTTTTGAACAACGGGCGAGGCGCGACATCTCAACCCCCAATATCAGGCCCACGTGATTGAGACCTACTTCGGTGACTAGCCGCTGGAAGCCTAAACGGCCTTCGGCACTGCTACCTGACTTACCTAGATCTTCATCTATTGTGAGTACCCGTTCTGGTTTCCACCCCAGTGCTTGTGCACGGTCTACTAGGCCATACTGAATTCGAGTCGACTCTTGATGATCTAGCACCTGCTGCAATGTGGACTGGCGAACGTACACCACAGCCAACCGTTCTAGATGATGCGCTTGAAGCTTTTCTGAGATCCAACCGTTGTTTTCAGTTTTCAGGCTCACTGCTCACCTCCTTTGCGACAGAGGCACTCAGGTGGCTTTCTAGCATCTGACTGAGAATGCTGATCAGCCGTTGCCGCTTCGGCTCCGGCAGATTCTGCCACAGGTTCTTGTTCTTGGCTCGCAGACGGGTAGACGGGGGGGCTCGTGGCGCTTTGGCATGAAAGCACGTCCTCTAATATCAGGGGGGAATGTGCTTTCATTTTCGCGATCGCTTTTACTAATCGCAATAATCCCGTCAATCCAATCGGGGGGTATAAAGTCGATTTCGTTTTTATGGGTGTATTGTGGCTGGCACATCTCAATATCAAATCTTTTCTGATAAGCTGCCACCGCGTCACTGAGCGTTTCCAGATTAGTCAACAAGAACCAGGGCTCTTCCGGCGCGAAGCCACGATATTGGCGTTTCCACTTTCCGGCCAAATGCGCTTGGTCAAAGCCTTTACTTCGGGTCATCGTCACGGCGTTATAAAAGCACTTTGTCCCAGGCCCCAAGCCCAGTTGAGACAGCTTCAGCCAGGGCTTATCCTCAATCAAAACGTAGGTCGATTTCTTCTGCCGTAAGCAGAAATAGTGGCCCTGTTGGCCGAGCCAACGGGCCAAATCGACTGAGCAAAACTCTCGGTCACCAAGCACCACAACACGATAGCTAGCGAGGATCGGTAAAGCCACCGACAGAAAAGCCGTCTGCTCGTCATAGTGACTGTTGCCAAGCGTCTCCATACGCTGCCAGTAAAGCGGAATCGCTCGCCCTTTCCAGACGATGCTCGCCATCAGCAAGTTGATATCACCCCAGGTCGTACGGTCAATTGCCACATAGACAGTGCAGCCTGAGGTCAGTTGCTCGCCTAGAAACACTCGCAGCACCCCAAACCATAGTCTACTCAGGCTGAGGACGCCCAGCGTAAGGAACCGTTGGACTTTTTTCGCCGACTCTCGAATAGGATGGGCAACGGCAGCGCCTCTGCCAGCGTTTCTATCCGCACATCGCGGATGCTGTGCAGCAGCGTCACGAGCACCGAAAGCAGCAGGTACTGTGACTCATTGAGTTGTCGTTTGAGGGCAGTTTGGTAAACTGAAGGTATCATATTGATTCGATAGGCTTTGGTTTGCAAAACTAGCCTATCTTTTTTTGCCTATAGTCTGCAAAACCG
>JBBQAC010000255.1:0-6200 GCA_038315915.1 Phormidesmidales cyanobacterium | reverse complement strand
CCGCCAATCGCCATGAAGGCGCAGGGGAATAGAAGTAGACCAGACCAGCCGATAAATACGAAACGGTCGCGCTTGAGCCAGTCATCGAGAACGTCAAACCGTCCCCGTGCGGCGGGCGCTTGTCCCATTGCTATTGTCATTTCACAATCCTCTTTATTGGGCTCTTAATAAGGGCATTAAGTCCTTTGTCTGCTGAAATCGCTGATGCGCCGAAACCGGCCAGCCTTCAAAATTCCAGTGGACTGAAAACGAGGGAACCCCTCATCAGCCCGCGACCAGACAGCTAAAATTCACTGCCATAAAGGATTTTGGCATGTACTCATCATAAAGACAGATCTCTTTTTTTACAATCTGTCATGTAAATTCTCAGAATTTCTTCAGCACAGAAATTGTCTGAAATTTTGAGTATTTTCCCCTATCAGCCGTGAAAATGCGGCCTCGTAGATTGGACGATAATTCGCTCGATTCCTTGTGTGACAGAACGTTTGCCTGCTGAGGGGAGATGGCGCTTAGCCCCATAATAACTTTCGTAACAATTCGTAAAAACCAGAGACTGTCTAGTCTGGTGGCTTGAATCAGGTAAATTATTACGGCTAGACAATGAATAGGTCGCTGATGCGCACAGATAACTGTGTGAGCAGATACTATTTAGGAAGTGTTCGTAAGCTGACTGAGATTTGATAAGTCAGGTCGTAGCTTCACCGTAGCAAATAAATTTTTTGAGTATGAATGCTTCTAAAACACCGGTTAAGGCTTCAGAGAAGACGGCGCTTCGTCAAGATATTTTGGGTGCCCGGCGACCGAGTAACTATTTTTGGGCGCTGATTACGGCCATTGGTGGCGTGGGTTTTTTCCTCTCTGGCCTTTCGAGCTATTTCCATACGAATTTGCTGCCGTTTTCTGATCTGCCTGCTCAGCTCGTATTTATTCCGCAGGGAATTGCGATGGGCTTTTACGGGGCAGCGGCACTGCTCCTATGCACCTATCTGTGCCTGATTATTGTCTGGAATGTTGGCGGTGGCTATAACAAGTTTGATAAGGAGACAGGCGAGGCGACGATTTTTCGCCGGGGTTTTCCAGGTGAAAATCGAACGATTGACATCCGCTACCCGCTTCGAGATTTGCTGTCGGTTCGCGCAGAAATTAAAGAGGGGCTCAATCCCAAGCGATCGCTCTACTTGAAAGTAAAAGGCAAAGGCAATATCCCCCTCACCCGTGTCGGTCAGCCGATTTCACTATCGGATCTGGAGAACCAGGGGGCTGAACTGGCTCGGTTTTTACAAGTGCCGCTAGAGGGGCTGTAAGGTTTGCATAAATTCACTTATTGAGGGCAGGTTTGTTCTGTGGAAGAATGAGCCTCATTTTGTTGAGCGATGTTTTCGCTACGTTTTTTATCTCTTAAAGGGAGCCTGAATGATGAAATTAGGAATGCGGCAGCGCTGCGGACTGCTGATGGCGATCGCGCTACTGATCGTAAGCTGTAGTGCCAAACCGCCCGCTGCCGATAGCTCATCAGCACCAGAGCCCCCGGTGGCCACTGCGCCCGCTGCCCCTTCAGCCGATGAGCTGACTGTGGGACTACCCAAACTGGAAGGGAAGGCCACCGTAGAAATAGTGGTGGGCAACAAGCCGATTACCCTTGAAATCGATGGCGACCAGGCACCTTACACAGCTGGCAATTTTATCGATTTGGCTGAAAAGGGCGTGTACGACGGGACGATTTTTCACCGGGTGGTGCGATCGCCTGAGCCTTTCGTCGTCCAAGGCGGCGATCCTCAGAGCACTGACCCCAATGTGCCCACCAGTCTGCTCGGTACCGGCAGCTATTTAGAGGAGGCGACCGGTCAGCCCCGACTGATTCCATTGGAGATTTTGCCCGAGGACGCGGCTGAGCCCATTTACGGTAAAACTCTCAGGGAAGCAGGCGTGGACGCTACACCGGCTTTGCCTCATCGACGGGGAGCTGTGGCCATGGCTCGCTCAGGGGTGAATACTGCCTCGGCTCAGTTTTATATTACGCTGGCAGACCTGGCCTTTTTAGATGGTGACTATGCCGTATTTGGCTATGTGACCAGCGGCATGGATGTCGTCGATAAAATTCAGATGGGCGATGTGATTAGCTCTGTGACGGTAAAGTCAGGTGCCGACAACCTGGTTCAGCCTGAAGCAGCCGCTGAATAGCCTGATATATATCGTTTCTACTCATAGTGGCATCTGCAACACAGACAGTAAGATCAGCCGCTGATATTGTAGTCACAGGCATGGGCCTAACGACATCGCTGGGACTGACACCTTCAGCGACTTGGCAAAAATTGAGGGCTGGCGAAAGTGCGATCGCGCTTCGTCAGCCTTTTTTAGATCTTGAGCCGGGGCCGCTGGCGATGGTGGGGAAGGTGCCGCTGGCGGTGGGGGATTTGACTGAGCGGTTGGTGGCGGCGGCTTGGTTGGATGGGGGATTGGGAGAGAGGGAGAAGGGAAGCGCTGATTGCGGGGTGGTGATTGGGTCTAGTCGGAGCTGTTTGGGGGAGTGGGAGGCAATGGCGGTGGGGCAGCGGCGATCGCCCGGACAGGTAGTGGGAGACTGGATGGCGGCGTTGCCGAGTGGGCCAGCGCTGAGGGCGGCGCGTTGGGCGGGCTGTGGGGGGCCGGTGTTAGCGCCGATGGCGGCTTGCGCGACCGGGATTTGGGCGATCGCGCAGGCCGCAGATCTGATTCGCAGGGGGCAGTGTCAGCGGGTAATTGCGGGGGCGGTAGAGTCACCGATCACGCCTTTGACGCTGGTGGGCTTTCGTAAAATGAGGGCGCTGGCCGGGACGGGCTGCTATCCGTTTGACCGGGAGCGGGAGGGCTTTGTGCTGGGGGAAGGGGGCGCGGTGCTGGTGCTGGAGTCGGCGGCGACGGCGGCGCAGCGTGGGGCAAAGGTTTACGGGCGGGTATTGGCGGCGGGCATGACCAATGACAGTCACCACGTCAGTTCGTTTGATCCGAGCTACCGGATGGGTCGGCGGGCAGTGGAACTCTGCTTGCAGCGCAGTGGGCTGACGCCATCAGCGGTAGATGCGGTGCATGTGCATGGCACCAGTACGGTTCAGAATGATCGGATGGAAGCTAGCCTGGTTGAGCAGATTTTTGGCCGACAGGTGCCTGTGATGGCAAGCAAAGGGGCGACCGGGCATTTGTTGGGTGCGTCTGGGGCGGTGACGGTGGCGCTGGGGTTGATGAGTTTGCAGCGGCAGGAGATGGTGCCCTGTGTGGGACTGCGGCAGTCGGCGTTTGACCTCGACTTTGTGCGGGCAGTGCGAGCAGCACAACTGCGAAATTTGCTGTGCTTTAGCTTTGGGTTTGGCGGGCAGAATGCGGTTTTGGCGTTGAGTGCGGGGTAGTCAGAGGCAGGAGGATACTGGATGCTCTGCGAATGAAAGGCTCTGTTGCTGTGCAATCTGGTCGCTGATGTACTTTGTTATGGATTTTCGTCCGGTTTTAAGGAGCTTCGCTATTATTTGGGTATCGATACTTTTAATTACGTTAAGCCCAGCGTAAGGAGCTGATTCCGATGAAAGGATTTGACTGTTTGAGTAAGGTGATGGTGCCGGGTGCGGCAGTTGCTAGCTTGGCTGGCGTCATGCTGCTGACTGTTCAGCCTGCTAAGGCCGGTAGCTTGGGACAAGATGTGGCGGTCGGCGCGGGCGTGGGCGTGCTGACAGGTGTTGTCTTTGGTAACGGCATCAACCTGGGCAATGCGGCCAATGGTGCGGCGGCAGGTGCGGCGGTACATGTGGCGGATGAAGAGTTGCGCAGAGGTCAAGACCGCAGCTTGATTCAGGATGTGGGCGTAGGCGCAGCAGCGGCTGGCGGCATCGGGACGATTACTAATGACGATAGCTTTTTGGAAAATGCGGCTCAGGGCGCTGCGGTGGGCGCGGTGATTCACGTTTTGGATTAGTGGGGCAAGCGTTCGAGCTGTTTCTGAGCACAGGTGCGGAAAGATTATTTCACTGCTACGGTCGCTGCCGTCGTGCGACCAAACTCCTCCGGCGCGTACTGTAACTGAGCGGTCGCACCCGGCCACAGAAAGGTTCCCGGCGTTACTGAGCGCACCAGGTAGTGAAGGCTGTAAACGCCTGCATCGAGATGGTCGCTGTAGGCGAGAATGCGATCGCTATAAATCCGCTGATAGCCAATCTGCCAGCTATCTGCCTGCGCCTGCACCGCCCCGGTCGCCGTCTGAAAAGTCGTATCCACCGCTTCTAACCCAGCAGGCAGCGGATCGGTGATAATCACATGGTCAACCGGATGATCGGCGATAATCTCCAAGCCCACATCGAACACTTGGCCAGCCGGAAGCGTCGTCTCTGCGGTTGCCTCTAGCCCAAAGCGATGCAGCACCTCCGGCTGATTGGCCGGATACACCTGGCGCGTAATCCGCAGACCGTTCAATCGACCGGGCGGGTTGCCTTTCAGCCGGTAGCGATAGGCTGTCAGATAGTGCAGTTCGCCCGTGCCTGACTTCTGTAGTTGCAAATCAGACTCGCCGCGCGGTAGCTCAGCTATGGGCACCGTCACCTCAGTACTGGCGGTCTCATTCCCTTTAAAAGCTTGGCTCGCAATCGTCTTATTCGCCAATCGCGCAGTTGCTTCAAAGCTGGGGGGAACAGGCGATCGCTGCGCATAATCTACCAGTGCTATCAACGCCTGCGCATTGTCATAGCTCGTGCCCCAGGCCCCTTCCTGCCGCTGAGCTAACAGCCCCTGCACCAGACGACTGAGCTGTTCCGGGCTTTTCTCCCGCGCGATCCATAGCCGTAGCGCCTGCGCCTGCGCTGCCGTTTGAGAATTTAACCACTGCCACTGGTCAGGCAGGTTGACCGTAGCAGTGCGCCCCGTTTCATACAGCGTTTCCTGTAGCTGGTTGACTAGAGCAGCCGCCTCAGTTTCCCAATCGGCAAAGCGAGAGAGATGCCGCGCTAGCTTCACCTGATCAGTAAAGTCGAACGTATCTCTCTGGTCGTACAGCCAGGAGAGATACTGATTTCGCACGTCACCCAGGTCGGCAAGCGCGCCTAAAGTCTCTAACCGCACCTGATTTTTGCAGTCCGCATCCTGACAAAAATCGTACTGTCCCGGATCGGTTAGTAGCTTGCTGAGATAGGGTTTTACGCCCTCGATCAGGCCAGGTTGCAGAGTGAAACCAGCCGTCTTTGAGCGGGCTAATACGCTTGCCGCGTAGGGCGTTACGAAGGGATCGGATTGTTCTAAACCCGGCCAGGCGGCAAAGCCACCGTCTGGCTGTTGCAGGGTCTTCATTTGGTTCAGCGCTGTTGTTACTTCTGCTTTTAAGTCAATATCGGTGACTGTTTGGCCATACTTTTGTGAGAGGATTTGGAGCTGAGTTGCGATCGCCATCCGACTCGCCAACGTCTCCAAACAAGGCAAATACTCTGCTTGCAAAGTCTCTTTGACAGGCAATCCCAAATCGCTCAGCAGATTGCTTGCCAGCGAAACGGTGAGCCCGCCCGTCCCAGCCGCCACATCTTCAGCCACCTTCAGCGGAATAGTCACTGCGTCAGTGGTTGTGCCCGATTCTACAACCTGTTCAGTCACTTCCAGTGGCTTGATCGTCAGCGGCACCTTAAAGGCATCCGCTGCTGCCCCAAGCGAACTACGAAACTCAATCTGCGCTGTTCCTGGCTGCTCGGCCACCATCGTAAAGCGATAGGCCGCTGTCCCCGACTCCGGCTGATTCTGTTGCGTGCGCTGATCGCCCGTATCAGCAAGCTGAAGACCGCCATTGAGCTGACTTTTGAGCTGTAGCTCGCCGCCTTTGCCCGTGGTATTGGTAACAGTGAGACCGGCTTGGATGCGATCGCCCACCCGCAAAAACTGCGGCAGCAGCGGATTAGTAATCAGCGGCTGCGTCACCACAAAGGTCGCATCGCCCTGCCCAAAGCGCAAGTTCCCATCGGTGGCCACCACCATCGCTCGCCAAGTTGTAAGGTCGTCCGGCAGTTCAAAGCTCACCTGCGCCTGCCCCTTCGCATCGGCAATCACCGATCCCTTGAAGAAAGCCAGCGCCTTGAAATCTTCTCGTAAGCGCGTACTCGCCGCCGCATTGGAGAAGCCGCCGCCGTAGCCCCAGCCCTTGTCCAATGGGGAAGACAGCGGTGACAATGTGACATCCTGCCGGTTGTCAGCAAAGCGCA
>JBBQAC010000079.1:0-15981 GCA_038315915.1 Phormidesmidales cyanobacterium | reverse complement strand
GATCGACTATTGCCCAATTCTCATACAGAAGCTAAGGCGCTCTCTACTTTATTCGACGTGCCGTTGGAAAAGTTTTCGCCCATTGTGAATGGCGTAGATGATTATTTTTTGAACCAATCTGCTGACCCACAGTTGTTTTGTGATGATTACAAAATACAGTCTCCGTTTTTGCTGAATGTTGCCAATATCGAACCGCGTAAAAATCAGCTTAATTTGGTTAGGGCTGTGCGATCTCTAGACATTCCGCTAGTAGTGTTTGGCAATATTCGCGATCGCACCTACTTCGATCAGTGCATGACTGAGGCAAAAGGCTGTCTACACTACTTAGGCTACCTTGAACATCCTAGTCCTATGCTCCTGTCGGCCTATAGCGCCTGTGAAGCCTTTGTCTTGCCGAGCACGCTAGAAACGCCTGGTCTCGCTGCGCTAGAAGCCGCTGCTCTCGGCGCTAAAGTGGTTATCACCCAAGAAGGCTGCACAAAAGAGTATTTCGGAGACACCGTAGTCTATGCTGATCCTCAATCCGTTGAGAGCATTCGGGCGGCTATCTGCCAGCAGTTGCATAGGCCAGCTCAGTCGGGGTTAAAAGGGCATGTAGCCAGTCAATTTACCTGGCAGCACGCGGCTCACCAGCTCAAGCAAGCGTACAGCGAGGTTTTAAACCGGTAATTTTTTTATGATCAAAGCGATCGCCAGTTATATTCTTTATCCTCTTGTAGAGCGACAGCAAAAACGTCAGATTCTACCCAAATTGAAACAGCTCAATCAGTTTTCGGCATTGTCTAGCCAGCAGAGACTGCGGTTAAACCAACAGAGACTCTATGAGGCCGTCGCGATCGCCGGTCAGCGCGTCCCCTACTACCGAGACCTTTTTCAGCAGCAAAAGTTTCAGCCAGAAAAGCTCAAAACAGATGCTAGATATCTCAAAGATCTACCCTATTTGACCAAAGACGTGCTGCGAGAGCACGGCGATCGCCTGCTACATGAACAGATCCCTCGAACCGCCCTTCATGTTCGTAAAACAGGCGGATCTACCGGGCTTTCGGCACTCATTTACTATGACCAAAGCGCTTTAGATTGGACTGCTGCGGCTAACTTGTTTGTACTTGAGTGGGCAGGGAAAAAGCGCCATATGAAAGAAGTGCATTTTTCCAGTCGGTTTCCAGACCCAATTCCCCATCGGGATAAAATCAAAGAATCGATCAAATGCGTCACGCTCAATCGAACCAACATCACCACGGACACATTCGACGCTGACGCCCTGCGCGACACGCTCAAAGCTATTCGGCAAGCGCATCCCTATCTCGTTCAGGGACACCCTTCAACGCTGTATATGCTCGCACTCCAAGCAAAGCGAGATAGCATTCCCACGCATGATTTGTTTCACGTATTCGAGTCGACTGGAGAAGTGCTGGATCATAAAAAGTTTAGAACGATCAGTCGGGTCTTTCAATGTAAAGTTCACAACCGATATGGCAATGCGGAGTTCGGCGTCGTAGCGCATACGAGAGAGGCGGATAGTCAGTATTTAGAAGTGCTGACGGATATCGTTTTGCCTGAGACTCGTCCTGGTCTAGAAAACAGTGGCCTAGAAAACGCTCAAGAGCTTGTTTTTACCAGTCTAACGAACCACGCTATGCCGCTGATTCGATACTGCACAGGCGACATCGGACAGCTCAGTCAGCGAAACGAGCGGATGTTAATAAGCCAAATAGTGGGACGTGTTCACGACTTGGTGAAAATAGATGAGAACGTCTATCCTACTCACTATATTCAGGATTTTCTTGACCGTATTGGCGGCATCGATGAGTTTCAGCTAGAGCAAATCGGCAACAACCATTTAAAGCTAAGGCTCGTCTTGATGCCTAGCGCAGATTTAGATAGGATACACCATCGCATAACAAACCAATGGGGCTCAAATATCGCCATAGAGTGCGTCAACGCAGATGAACTGAAACTTCAGGGATGGCGGCATAAGTTTAGGCATTTAGTGAATCCTATATCGGTTGAATAGTCTGATAGCACCTTCAAATCAAGCTTTTTACTCACAATTCCTAGCCGACCTAACCTTTTGCATAAACCGTTTCATCGGCTACCTGCCAGGCCGGATCAACGATCACTAAAAAGACCAGCGGATCCTCTCCGCAGTTGTGAATGTACTGCTTAGCATTGAGTGGAATGTAGTCAGCGTTACCCGGCCCTCTCCCTAGAACCCCTATGCCTATGACGCTTACCGTTGTTTCTAAAGGTTCTGCCGTCAGACAGCTTAGTCTCAATCTGCGGTTTCAGCAGCTCGGTATCCTCGAAGGTTTATCAGCATGAACTGGGAACTTCACCTAGCGGCGTGATCAGGCGAGAGACCTGGGAGATGGTTGTGCGATCACTGCCATTGGATTTAACCAAAATACCCACTGCTGGAACGGAGCCGGAATCATCTCCGCCGGATAAATGAGCGGTGTTGCATAAAACCATAGGTTGAGAATGACGCCTAGCGTTTGAGGAATATCTCGGACAAACACCATCAACCCCGCCGCCAGATAGCCAACCCCTGCGGTAAGCAGTAGCTGTGGTATCCACACCAAGGGCAAGAGCAATACCGTTGGATGCAGCGTATGATTTACGAAAAATACCACAAACGCGATCAGTATCATCAATCCAAATGTGCTTTCTAAAAAACTGGATAGAACCGGCACCAGGGGCAGTAACTTAAGCGGAAATACGACCTTTTTCACCAAATTAGGCTGTCCCACTACTGACCCAGATGCCTGCATCAATCCGCCGCTAAACGCAATCCAGGGCAATAGTCCCGCAAACAGCCATAGGCTAAATACAAACGAATTATCAGCAGGTAGCCCTTTCAGGCTTAGCTTCACCCGCAGAACAATGGCAAACACATAGGTGTAAATCAACAACTGTGCTAGCTGGTTCAGCAGCGGCCACAGATTTCCTAACATAGAGCCCTTATAACGAGCATCCATGTCTCGCTGTACCAGCGTTTTCAGGAGTCCTATCTGGGCCCACTGGGGTTCACTCAGCGGTACCCACAGCTTGAGAGACACCATCTGTCGCCATAACAACCGTTTGAATGCTTGGATAGATGCCTTGATGGGCCTTAATACCACTGTCACAGACCATGCCTACGCCATTGCCGAATTACTTTATCAAAAAATAAGGTGACTCTCATGATTCGCTGATTTATTCTAATGATTCTACGCACCGCATTGGAAAACCGGAAATTATCGACTGATTTGCAACCATTATTTGCGTCCCGTGATCGTAACCAACCTTAAGGCGCGATCGCCCCTAGCAATCCCTGTCAACCCTTATGAGCCAGGCTATTCAGCTCAAAAATCATCCCTTCCGCTTTCTGCTCTACTTAGAGTGGGGGCTGCTGGCGGTCGCTTTTATCAGCGTGCTAAATGGCTCACCGCTGCCCCATGGCAGACAGGCTGTGCCGCCGCCGGGATGGCAGCACAGTCCGCTGACTGCCCTGGTTCCTTTAGTGCTGTTTGGTCTGATGGGGCTCTATTTGCCGCTGGGTAAGCTGCCGCGATTGGGGCATACCCTTGGCCAAATCCTGCTGATCTTCATGACGCTTGTGACCTCAATGACCGCGTTCAACGATGGTCGGATCATCCCGGTCGTCTATTTGGTCTTAGTGGTGCGTGGCTGCTTGATGTTTGGCCTAGTCGGTCGAATTACGCTGACGGGCACTGCCTTTGTTTTGTTTGTAACTGGCTTGCAGCTTCGACTCCAGGCACTTTCCAGAATTGGCAATCACCTGCCGCCCCCCGCCCAGCGCCGACTCCGGGGCTTAATCATGAGCTTTCAGCTCAACTTTGTGGTGCTCTTTGGCCTATCGCTGCTGCTGGTGGTGCTGCTGATCAATGCCTTGCTGACCGAACGGCAAAGCCAGCAGCGACTGCAACAGGCCAACCAAAACCTTCAGCGCTCTGCTCAGGAAATTGAAAAGCTAGCAATGGATCAAGAGCGCAGCCGCATTGCCCGCGATATTCACGATGCCCTGGGCCATTCCCTAACGGCGCTAAATATTCAGTTGGAAAGCGCCCTTAAACTATGGGAAAAAGATCCCTCTAGTGCCCGTCAATTCTTAGGCAAAGCCAAACGCCTCGGCACTCAGTCACTTCAGGAAGTGCGCCATTCGGTCGCCGCCTTGCGGCAAGACCCCCTCGCGGGCGACACCCTGGAAGACGCCATAATGCGCCTTCTGCAAGATGTTCAAGGCAGTCAGTCTAACCCTGAAAAGCTGGCAGTTACGCCAAAAATTCATCTCAGCCGTGCCCTCCCGGCCACTGTCAATGTCATTCTGTATCGGATTGTGCAGGAAGGGCTCACGAATATTGTGAAACATGCCAGCGCCAGCCATATCTCTCTGCGGCTGATCAGCTCACCAGGGGCTGTCACCCTGACGCTGGAAGATAATGGCATTGGCTTTGAACCCAATCAAGCTCGGGTAGGCTTCGGCTTGCAGAGTATGCGCGATCGCGCCCAAGCCATCGGCGGCACCTTCACCCTTACCAGCCCGAGCGCCCAATCAACCGGCACCCGCCTTCAGGTCAGCCTCCCACTGCCGCAAGCGACCAGCCATCACCATGCTTAAAATTCTCATTGTCGAAGATCAGCAGCTCATTCGCGAAGGACTCACCGCCCTGCTCTCTTTAGAGGTCGATTTAACCATTGCAGGCGAAGCTGAGAACGGGCGGGTAGCGATAGATTTACTGGCTCAGTTGTCTGCTGACGATCTGCCCGACGTTGCGCTATTAGATATGCGAATGCCGGTAATGGATGGGGTTGCGACAACGGCTGCGATTTCTCAGCACTATCCGACCATCAAAGTACTGGTGCTCACCACCTTTGACGATGACGACCTGATCGCGCAAGCCATGGCAGTAGGCGCGCGCGGCTATTTGCTCAAAGACACCCCGTCAGAAGAACTGGCCATGGCCATTCGCTCGGTCGCTAAGGGCTACAGTCACTTTGGCCCTGGTATTGTGCAAAAGATGATGGGTACGCTGTCGCAGATGACCAGTAGCGCACCGTCTGCCGACAGCTATAGTTCTGAAGCTAAAGCGATGCCGCCTGAAGTCGCCGCTCTCACCCCTCGGGAAAAAGATGTGCTGATTTGTATTGGTCAGGGTGCGAGCAATCGCGAAATTGCTCAGCAGCTACACCTTTCGGAGGGAACGGTGAAAAATTACGTGACCAGTATACTGAGCCGGCTGGGACTGCGCGATCGCACCCAAGCTGCCCTGTTTGCCCAATCTAGCCAACTCCACAGCGACTGGCCCGATACAGACCTCAGCCTATCTATCAAAAAAAATAAAACCGACCAATAGAAATTGAGAAAGTAGGGTACAAATAGACTGCCATCCATCAATAAACATTGCTACTGAAAACACTGTTACTGAGGAGTGGCTTTGCGCTCAATCTATCCGGCAATTTCCCGTTTTATCCAATTCTAGCTTGACGAATGTCACCCACGTTGCTCTAATTTGACTACTCAGGCAGCGAAGTCTATCAGATTCAATGCTTCTCAGCCGTTAACTCGGCTCGACTAGCCGCATCTAATTACTGACCTAAATAAACGAACCTAATCGATTCCACCCTATCTTATGAAGCCTTCTCATAATACTGAGTCTACTCGTTCAGCGCCAGCCATCTATGCGCCCTCGGTACCGATGTCGGTATACCGTGAGCTAGCGGCTGAGCTACGGGCCAACAAAGCCGTGATCGATTCTCTCAACAGCCGCAATCAGCAGCTCCTCCAGCAAAACCAACGCCTTAAGCAGGAAATTCACAACGTCGTGCAGGCTACGCTGAACTTGGGCCAGTTTGCAGGCGTTGCCCGGCAGGCTGCTAAAGATGGGGTGCATCCCGACTTTTCAAGCGCGATGGCACCTGATACCTTAGCCAAACTCGTTCGCAGCGACGCGATCGCACCCTCTCAAACCGACGCGCCTCCCCAGCTCAGCCCAGCCAAAACTCAGACGACAGATCAACCCTCTCAGTCCTTCGGCAGTATGCTGGCCGCTTCCCTCAGCCAGGTACCTCGGGCGATTGCGCCCCAAGCGGCCAAGCCTCAAGCCAAGTCCTCCACCGCCCCCCTACGCCAGCCCAAACCCCAGGCCAGGCCGCCAGCCAAAGCGCGTAAAAGCCCTCAGCGCCCCTCTCCTTTCAGGCAAACCGAGGCGATCCCCAGCAAAGGCACGATGACTCAGCTTCCCCCCGGCAAGCTATTTACCGAACAGTCCGGAGAATATCGCAGCTCCGCGCTGGACTCCCCAGAGAACAAAGAAATTGGCGGTGTTTGGCTGGTGCTCTCCATCGTGTTGATTATTGTGACGGCTTTTGGCGCAGGGTTTTTAATCATGAAGCCGCTGCTAAATGATCGCTAAAGTATTTTATGGTAGTAACGGATACAGAGCCGAGGGGGCGAACGTCTGGTAGATATGAGACCGGATACAAGGCCGGGTCATCTACTAATATCTGAGCGGTTCGGCCAATATTGAAAGAAGTGTATTTTAGCCATGAAAAGAGTTGAAGCGATTATCCGCCCCTTTAAGCTGGACGAAGTAAAAATCGCCCTGGTGAATGCGGGCATCGTCGGTATGACCGTTTCTGAGGTGCGTGGATTCGGTCGGCAAAAGGGACAAACTGAGCGCTATCGAGGGTCTGAATACACGGTGGAATTTCTCCAG
Source organism: Phormidesmidales cyanobacterium (assembly GCA_038315915.1). Classification (GTDB taxonomy): domain Bacteria; phylum Cyanobacteriota; class Cyanobacteriia; order Phormidesmidales; family Phormidesmidaceae; genus Phormidesmis. The sequence continues at coordinate 9,262 of JBBQAC010000079.1, read as the reverse complement.
AAGCTGAAGTTAGAAATCGTGGTGGAAGATGCCCAGGTAGAGATGGTGGTGGAAAAAGTGGTCGAAGCCGCTCGCACTGGCGAAATCGGCGATGGCAAAATTTTCATCAGCCACGTCGATGAGATTGTCCGTATTCGCACCGGCGAGAAAAATTTAGAAGCGGTCTAGTAGCAACAGGCGTCTCGCCTGTCCCGGTCTGGACTCGACCTGGCTGAGATCATCAGGAGGATAGCGACCTGCTGTCCTCCTGCCTTAGTTTTTACGCGATGTTATGAAGCGCAGCCCGTCTCCTCAGCCTATCCAGCAAACGGTCGAAGCTCGCCTGCAAACCTATGCCCGCTTCGGCGTAGACCTGGGCTTAGAGCGGATTGAAACCCTGCTGACTGACTTGGGCAATCCTCACTGGGCGGTGCCGATTATTCACGTTGCGGGAACCAATGGCAAGGGCTCTGTCTGCGCCTACTTATCTTCAGTTCTGAGCGCCGCAGGGTATCGCACAGGCCGGTACACCTCTCCTCACCTGGTGAACTGGACAGAGCGAATTTGCATCGACCAGGTACCGATTAGCTGGGTAGATTTGCAGAGTTGCTTAACGGTGGTAGAGCAGGCTATTGATGTAAGCAGCCCTACCCCAACTCAGTTTGAAGTATTCACTGCCGCTGCCTGGCAGTATTTCGCCGACCAACGGGTGGATGTTGCCGTCGTAGAAGTGGGTTTGGGCGGGCGGCTCGACGCCACGAACGTGTTTAAGCAGCCCCTGGCTACCGTGATCGTTTCGATTGGTCGGGATCACTGGCAGCGGCTAGGCGATACGCTAGCGGCGATCGCCACCGAAAAAGCAGGCATTCTCAAACCGGGTGTCCAAGCGATCACAGGCCCCCTGCCGCCCGAGGCCAAAGCCGTAGTCACCGCCCGAGCCGCCGAACTACAAGCGCCGATCACCTGGGTAAATCCGGCTGAAGAAGTCACCGATGCCGCCGGGAAGCCCGCGCTGCAATACGAGGGCATTCAGTATTCGCAGACGCTGCTAGGAGACCATCAGCGGGTGAATTCGGCCTGTGCGATCGCCACCCTGCAACACCTTCGCACTCAAGGCTGGCAGATTTCTCCTGCAGCCCTTACCCAGGGTATGGCGCAGGTTCGCTGGCCGGGGCGGTTACAGCGCGCTCAGTGGCAGGGGCAACCGCTGCTAATCGATGGGGCTCACAATGAGGATGCAGCGCGATCGCTCCGGGCCTATCTGGATAAAACCTACCCTGACCAGGCCATTACCTGGCTGATGGGGATGCTGCAAACTAAAGATCATGCAGGCGTATTTGCCGCCTTGCTGAGGAAGGGCGATCGCCTTCACCTGGTGCATGTGCCCGGTCATCTCAGCGCTGAACCTGCCGCTCTGGCCACGCTGGCCCAACAGACCTGCCAGCTTGCCCTCACCCAAATTCATCCCGACTTGGCCGCAGGACTGACAGCGGCCACCCAATCTGCTACTGCAACGAGCCCGGTCGTACTGTGCGGCTCACTTTACCTGATTGGCCATTTTTACGAACGCTACGGACACTAACGCCGTCAAAAATCAGCCTAACGGTGTCAGGAAACAGCCCGCAATTTTCCAATCCCCCCTCGACTGTCGCTGCATCATGTAGGTCGCTCGAATCAGCTCGCCTTCTTGATCCATCAACATGACCTGTTGAGCTGGGAGCCCTTCCATCTTAAGCAACCGCTCAAACACCACCGAACGCGGCCTGTAAACCGTGGGATAGGCCGCTTCTACCATTTGCACAAAGTTTTCGGCAGTGCCAAACTGTCGCTGAATACCCGGAGCCGCTTGAGAAAAAGCCGCCACCGCATCGCCTTGTAGGAATGCCGCGATCTGCTGTTGAATCGCCTCGCGGATACTTTGAAAGTCAGCCTGGTTGATGTTCATCCCGCCGGTTGTCCCTCTTCCTTTCAGCGTTTCCCTCTCCCACTGCTGCTCCTATCATGTTTGAACTACAGGCTCCAGGCAGCAGCCTTTAGACAGAAAATCAAGCATAGTCTCTAGAAAGACCTCTCTCTAGCTATACTTTCAGCCTAGCGTAATTAGCATTCGCTCTCCGACTCGTGCAGTATGGAGGAAGGGCTTACAGTCGCGGCGAGCCCCAGAAAACATAGCCCCAAACACTGCCCACTCGTCAGGCCAGCAATGCCCACTCCTATCATCACTGTTCAAAACCTGAGCAAGGTCTATCCGGTCGCCGTCAAAGAACCCGGTATCAAGGGCACCTTACGCCACTTTTTCCGGCGTACCTACCGCCAAATCGAGGCGGTAAAGCAGGTTTCCTTTGTGATTGAGCCAGGAGAGATGGTGGGCTTTTTGGGGCCAAACGGTGCCGGTAAAACCACCACGCTTAAAATGCTCACTGGCCTGATTCACCCGTCAGGCGGCAAGGTGGAGATCGCCACTCACACACCCTTTCAGCGCGAAGCGGCATTCCTGCGAAAGATTACCCTGGTCATGGGCCAAAAACAGCAGCTCCTCTGGGACTTGCCCGCACTCGACTCGCTGCGAATCAACGGAGCCATCTATGGCCTGAGCGACGCTGAATTTCGCCAGCGCGTCGGTGAACTCGCCGAAATGCTCTCTATTCAGGAGCAGCTCAGTCAACCTGTGCGCAAGCTGTCTCTGGGCGAACGTATGAAGGCCGAAATGCTCGCCGCTCTGCTCCATCGCCCGCAGGTGCTGTTTTTAGATGAGCCTACGCTGGGACTTGACGTGAATGCTCAGGTGGCTGTCCGCAACTTTTTGCAGGAATACAATCAGCGATACGGGGCGACTATTTTGCTCACCAGCCACTACATGGCTGATATTACGGCGCTGTGCGATCGCGTCCTGGTCATTCACCAGGGCAGCCTGATTTACGACGGCCTACTCGACGGACTGCTCAACCGCTTCGCGCCCTACCGCGAAGTCTCGGTCGAATTTGCCCGAGAGCAAGCGATTCAAAAGGAAACCTTGCTGGCCTACGGCGACTTGCAAGCGCTAGAAGGCTGTAAAGCAACTTTTTTAGTCAGCACAAGCGAGCTAACCCGCACCGTCTCTAGCTTGCTGAACGATCTCAAAATTCAAGATCTGACGATTGCTGAACCGCCCATAGAAGACGTGATCGGCAAAGTGTTTCAAAAAGGTAGTTTCTAGCAATGCGCGATGGCAAAGCCTTCCAAGGGAATCGCTCCTCAAAAACCCACGGTATTCGAAGAACTGTGCGAGTCGCTCGCACCCTGCTGTCGGTGTACTACGCCTACATGGTGGAGTACCGCGCCGAGCTGATTTTTTGGGTGCTTTCGGGCAGCTTTCCCCTCATTTTTCTGGGGTTGTGGAACCAGGCCGCGCAGTCAACCGACCTGGGCTTTACGCCGACCGAATTTGCCCGCTACTTTTTGGCGGTGTTCCTGGCCCGTCAGCTAACAGTTGTCTGGGTGATTTGGGATTTTGAAAAAGAGGTGCTTCAGGGGAAGCTGTCGCCCCTGCTTTTGCAGCCTATCGACCCGGTCTGGCGGCATTTTTTTGGCCATGTTGCAGAACGCTTCACCCGTATGCCCTTCATTGCGCTGCTGGTGGGTCTGTTTTACCTGCTGTACCCGGAAGCAATCTGGATGCCTACGCCTTACGCGCTATTCTGGGGCACTTTCACGCTGATACTGAGCTTTTGCCTGCGGTTTTTGATTCAGTACACCTTCGCCATGCTGGCCTTTTGGGTCGAGCGGGCCACCGCTATTCAGCAGTTCTGGTTTTTGTTTTATACCTTTCTTTCAGGCATGATTGCGCCCTTGGAGCTTTTTCCTGAAGCAGTGCGCGAATTTGCCCTGTGGACGCCGTTTCCCTACCTGGTTTATTTTCCGGCTAGCCTGCTGATTGGCCAACCGGTTGACCTGAGCCGAGGGCTGATGATGATGGCGGGCTGGGGCGCGATCGCCTTCATACTTAACCGCTTGCTGTGGCGAGCCGGTCTAAAACACTACTCCGGCATGGGTGCGTAAGGCCACAGCCTTCTCCACCGTTGGGCGCAGGAGAAGGGGGCGCAGGAGAAGAATGACGCATCCTGATCAAAACCCAAAGCAATTCGATCCTGAGGTGTTTTCCTCTCTCCTGAATCGATTTTGAATCAATTTACGTTTGTATGATAATTATTGCTTATTAACATCTCGGTGATAATACGAAGAAGATTAGGCTATCTAGCTGATGTGCGACCTCAGTGATGTCTACTATTGTGTTTGGAACAAATTGGACATGTGGTGTCAAACGCTTACCTAGCTATATGGGCATGGGTTTGCAGGTTGACATAACAGGTGTGGCCGTCCTTTTCTGCATACAGTGCTTGTTTCAAAAAGTGCAGCCCCTTAAAAAAATAAGCTCATACCACAAATGACCAGGCCCCTTTTAAGAGAACCGTCTGTCACCTTCAGCGGCGTGTCCTTGTCGCTACTGCCGCTGCTTGCTCTGGCTGATAGCCAAGCGCTAACGCCGACCAAGCTCTCCAATCATGCGCTGATCAGCCGCTGCCAAACCAACCAGGAAGACAGTGCTGCCTTTGAGGAGCTAGTGAGCCGCTATCAGAGCTATGTAGAGAAGCTGCTTTATCACCTGGCACCGGACTGGGTTGATCGGGCTGATATTGCTCAAGAGGTTTGGATTCGGGTTTACCGCAATATTCGCCGCCTGAAAGACCCGGCCAAATTTAAAGGCTGGTTGAGCAGAATTACGACCAATCTTTTTTACGATGAGTTGCGTAAGCGCAAGCGGATGAAGGGTACGGTTTCTCTCGATGCGCCGCGCTACTCCGATGAAGGTCAGTATGATTGGGAGCTGCCGTCGCTGGAGCCAACGCCTGCCGATACGTTGATGACTCAAGAATTTTGCGACCGTTTAAGCGAGGCCATGGCCGAGCTGCCAGAAGTTTTTCAGTCGACCATTGCTATGCGAGAGCTACAGGGCTTTTCTTATGAAGAAATTGCCGACATCACCGGGGTTTCACTAGGGACTGTAAAGTCTCGAATTGCTCGGGCCAGGCAGCGACTTCAATCAAAGCTAACTGCGTATCTGAGCGCCGATACCTCGTCAGTTCAACAGCGCGCTCGTTCGCCGATACCGATAAGGTACTGAAATATCTTCGCTGACAAAAATGTCTGACTTTGGTGCTGGGAGACGGCTAATTTTCGTTAAGCTGAAGGCGATCAGGCAAGGGTAAGGACGGTCTGCGGTCGTGATGAAGCGATACTTTCGGGTGCTGTGGTTGTTTTGGCAGGTGGCGATCGCTGCCGAACTGGAGTACCGCATCAATTTTGTGGTTGCGATTATCAGCAGCGTTGGTGGCCTGGTCGGGAGCTTATTTGGCTTATTTTTGTTTTACCGTACCGACTACACCTTTCAGGGCTGGTCCTGGGAGCAGGCGCTGGTGGTTCTGGGTATTTTTACGATTTTGCAGGGGATTTCGGCCACTTTTTTGGTGCCCAATCTCAACAAAATTGTCAGCCATGTGCAAGAGGGCACCCTCGATTTTGTGCTGCTTAAGCCGATTAGCTCGCAGTTTTGGCTGAGCGCACATACCGTTTCGCCCTGGGGCCTGCCCGATCTTATTTTTGGCCTGGTGATCGTTTTTTACGCAGGAGGACGGCTAGCGTTTCCGCCGACTGCCTACCTGGCGATGCTGCCGCCATTGGCTTTGGGCATTGTCAGCCTTTACAGTCTGTGGTTCATCTTAGCGGCGACCAGCATTTGGTTCGTCAAGGTTTATAACGTGACGGAGGTGCTGAAATCTCTACTAGAAGCCGGACGCTTCCCGGTAGAAGGCTATCCGGCTGCCTATAGAGTATTTTTTACCTTTATCATTCCGGTCGCCTTTCTGACGACGGTACCGGCGCAGGTGATGATGGGGCGGATTGACCATACCTGGCTGCTGGGGTCTGCTCTGTTAGCAGCGGGCCTTTTTCAAACCTCCCGGTGGTTCTGGCAATTTGCCCTGAGGTTTTACACCAGTGCCTCTAGCTGAGTCGCTAATGGCCCTGGCGGTGAGAGACGGCAATCACCGTGTGGACATTGCCTCGGGGCAAAAAGTCACCTTTAATATTTACCGAGAGCGGATCGCAGGCGGCGACAAAGTCGTCCAGAATTTGGTTGATTGATTCTTCGTGGGAGATATTGCGATCGCGGTAGCTATTGATATATAGCTTGATCGCCTTTAGCTCGACGACCTTTTGATCGGGCACGTAGCTAACGTAAATCGTCGCAAAATCCGGATAGCCTGAAAAGGGGCATTTGCAGGTGAATTCCGGCAGCGTGATCTCGATGGTGTATTCCCGCCCCGGGCGAGGGTTAGGGAACGTGATCAGCTCGCCTTCTGCGATCGCCCTTTCCCCGTACAGCGCAGGCTTTTCTTCGGTTGCCGAATTCTGAGTAGTCATGTAGCCGTCAATATCCTAATCGTTGGGTCAGCCTTAGGGTATCAAGCTTTCCACTCCTCTAGCTTCAAGTCTTGCTTACCGGGCCTGAAGCAGATGGCGCGGGGCCGTAAACTTGAGAATTTGCTCTAGCAGCCAGGGGGAGAGGCGATCGCACCACACCGCCAAATGAGACTGCCAGCCGATCAGCACTTCTGGCGTCTCTTTGCTCAGTCCTTTCAGGCAGGCGCGGGCCACTTCCTGCGGGCTCATCGGAATCACCCCGCGAAACTTGTGCAGGTCGCGGGCCATGTCGGTATCTGTCAGCGAGGGCAGGAGGGCCATTACCTGAATGTTGTGCGGTGCTAGCTCCATGCGCAGGGCGCGGGTGAAGCCGACAATGGCAAACTTGGTGGCTGAATAAGTCGCCATCGTCGGGGCGGCAATTTTGCCCATCAGGCTAGAGACGTTCACAATCGAGCCGCTGCGCCGGGCCACCATTCGCCGCGCTACCAGGCTGGTGACGCTGTACATGCCCATTAAGTTGAGATCCATTTCCTGCTGGACGGCGGTGGAGCGCGATCGCAAAAATGGCGTTTGGTGAGCCACCCCTGCGCAGTTGATCAGCAGATCAATCGCGCCGTAGTCTCGCCAAGCTTTGGCAATAGCCGCGCTGACTTCGCGCTGAGCGGTCAGATCCATTGCCAGTGGAATGGCTTCTACTCCCATTTGGCGGATATCGGCAGCGACCTGCTCTAACCGCTGAAAATTGCGTGCCACCAGAATCAGGCGACGGATGCCGTTGCGGGCAAGTTCGTAAGCGATCGCCTGGCCGATGCCTTTAGAAGCACCGGTAATCAGGGCAATTTTCCCTTGAATATTCATAGATAAGGAACCCTGTAAGAATGTCTTGGATATCTGTGTAGACAGGCTGATCCGTGAGCGCTCCCTTAAGCAGCGCCAGAATTATTGCTGGAGTGATTGAAAAAACTTTTTCGACTCGCTCTTCAGAGAGATTGGCCGGTCTGCTCACGGGCAGACTCACCAGAATTGAGCAAAATTCGAGCGGCAAACAGGCAGAGCTGGAGTGAGACTGCGACGGCGGCCTTCATAAGCACATGCTGAAGGTAGGATAAGCAGCCGCCTAAGGCTTCTTTTAAGGCGCTTATGGGTGAGAAACCGGCTAACCGATTACGGCGAAAAGCATTTTGAGTAGTCATTGTAAGCAGACCTCCTAAATGTAGATTCAATCACTGGTAGCCAACGGCTATAGCCAGTGGTGAGTTGCCGCTGAGGGCAGCGGGAGATGCTTAAGCACACCTGCGATGTCAAACTTTACAACCGCCAAAGCACCTCAGAGGCAGCGCGATTGAGTAGCGGTGAGAGGCAAAGTTGAATCGACACGCATACGCTAACAACGGGATCAACAAACGGCAACAAACTTTTATATAAGGATGTTTCTGTTACATTCCTTAACAATTATGTTCACTTTGGCCGTCTGACCAATGGGCGAGGCGATCGCTACAGCGGCTTCACAGCCGACGCTCTGGCCAGTGTTCTGACTAAAGAATCTGAGAGCGCCCGATTTGAGCCTGAGAAGGTCACCGACAAAATTAGCCCAATTTGCAACGAATTTTGTCAGAAGCGAGTCGTCTGACTGGCTATTTGGAGTGGGTATTTGACCGGGTGGGTGAGGCGATCGCGCCCGTCTCACAGCAACCAACCTACCGTCAAAGCTATAGTCAAACCGCGCTAAAGCCAGTAAACTTCAGGGAATAAAATCACCCGTTTGTATAAGTTTTGACACTTTCTCTGCTGGTAAAAGACCTGTGCTGGCACAGTCTGATTTATTTCATCGTCACCGTATTGGGCTACTTCGCTGCTGCCGGAAGCCTCTACTGGCTGCTGCACCTGCGGCGCTCATCGCCATTTGCCAGCGCGATCGCGCCCTCCCGCGCTGAGATCTGGGCGATCATCCGTAGCGATGTGATTTTGTCAGTACTGTCATCCGGCATTTTTGCCATTTGCGCTTCCCTGATGACGACGGTCTACAGCCTGGGCTACACCCGCCTTTACTTACAGCCTGAGCAGTACGGACTGTGGTACCTCGGAGTCAGCTTGGTGCTCGTACTGCTCTTGCAGGACACCTACTTTTATTTCACCCACCGCCTCTCCCACCATCCCAAGTGCTACCAATGGCTGCACCAGGGCCACCACCACTCCAGAAGGCCGACGCCCTGGACAGCTTTTGCCTTCGACCCGGCGGAAGCCATCATTCAGGCCATCTACTTAATTGGTGTGGTCATGGTGATCCCGATGCACCTTTCTGTACTGGTCGCGGTGGTCATAGTAATGACGCTAGGCGCGCTGATTCACCACTTCGGCCTGCGTCTGTTTCAGGCTTCTGCGATCGGCAACTGGCTCGGTAGCTGGGTGGTTGGTCCCACCCACCACGGGCTACACCACCGCAAATTCACCGTTCACTACAGCCTGTACTTCACCTTCTGGGACAAGCTGCTAGGCACTCAATATATCGGCTACGAAAACGTTTTCAGTCCATCCGTTTCCATGCTGGACATTCAGAAGTCTGCCGCAAAACAGCTCGCTGCTGAAACTCCGCTGCCTGCTAAAACAATCCCTTTCCGACCTCTCAAGAAAGCTTCCTGAACGACCTGCTGTGCGTAACAAAAGGATGGCTGTGAGTTGATAGCAATCCGACCAGGGTAAAATAGCCTTTAACAGTCCGATATCCATTGAACGTGCCATGGTCAGAACCCTAACCCGATGGACAGTTGAAGACTATCACCGCATGATTGCCAACGGCGTCTTAGCAGGGCGACAGGTTGAA
>JBBQAC010000035.1:0-23226 GCA_038315915.1 Phormidesmidales cyanobacterium | reverse complement strand
TCGTAAAAACGCCACATTTGCGCCTCCGATATTCATTTTTCCATTGTCACATTCTATAATGTAGGTATGTTGCTACATTCTTAATGAGGGGTCATGCACAGCATTTCTAGCCGAGAATTCAATCAAGATGTCAGCAAGGCTAAACGGGCTGCCGAGCAGGGGCCTGTATTCATAACGGATCGTGGTACACCTGCCCACGTTCTGTTGACCATAGAGGCTTATCAAAATCTAGTTAATAAAACTGATAGTGTGGCAGATCTATTGTCTATGCCAGAGAGTGCAGAGATTGAATTTATGCCCAGTCGGTCAAGAGCGGTTACTTTGCGAGAGGTAGATTTTTCGTAATGTTTTTGTTAGACACAAACGTTGTCTCTGAACTCCGAAAGGTTGGCTCCGGGAAGGTTAATGGCCAGGTAGAAAAATAGGCAAAATCTACATCTGGCACGAGAACTTTCATCTCTACGATTACAATTTTTGAGATTGAGCGCGGCGTATTACTGATGGAACGGCGAGATCTGCAGCAGGGCCGTGTTCTAAGGAAATGGCTGAACGATCATGTTCTGACCCACTATGGCGATCGCATTATTCCCATCAGTGCTGCCATTGCTCAGCGTTGTGCGTTCTTACATGTCCCTGATCCCATGCCAGATTATGATGCGCTAATCGCGGCAACAGCTCTGGTGCATGATCTAGTTGTCGTTACGAGAAATACAGGAGACTTTGAAAGAACAGGTGTAAAACTATTTAATCCCTGGGTTGCCAACGCTGAATTATGAGACGTCTAAGTCTTTTGAAGCTACGTAAGCAGGCGCTAGGTTTAAGGAAAGCTCGCGTAGCTTTAAGTAATAAACAGTGTGATTGAAAATGGACGCACGCCGACTCGAATGGTGGGACTCATCGCTACCGCCTTGCTAAGTCATCGGTGCCATCAACCCTGCTGTCCAATTCAACGCCCCAATCAGGGTCACGTTTTTGCCTCGATTCCCAGGCGCTTTGCCGTAGGCTCGCTGGCCGCGCTGAGAACGGGCATACAGTCGAGTCATGGCAAGGTTGGTACCGGCTTCGTCGAGGAAAATCAAATCCTTCAGCTTGACTTTCTCAATCGTATGCCAGTACTCCACCCTGAGCTTTTGGACTCGCTCGGTGTGGCGTTCACTCGCGTGAATCGTTTTTTTCCCAAGTTATCTCTAAACCCTCTACTATTCGCCACAGGGTACTGACACTCACGGTCTCCCCCTCTTGCTCAGAAACGAGTTCACAGAGTTCTGCCAGAGTGGGATCATTATTAGTCTCCACCAACCGTCGCACCGTTTCCAGTTGGGCTGAGCTAAAGATCGGTGGATGGCCACCGCCATGCGCTCTCGGTTCAAGGCCCTCGTCGTTACGAAATCGTTTGAGTAAGCGTTGGATTGAACTCAAGCTGACTCGAAAGCGTTCGGCTAATTGGCGTTGGGAGATAGCTTCTTCGGTATGAACCTCTATGATCTTCTGACGCAAATCCATGGAAAGGGGAGCAGGCATGAGCGATTCTTCTAGTTTTCTGATATTGTATTCAACTCAATCAGAAAACACTATAAGACAGTTCACAACGTTGTTGTGGTGACAAATCGAGCCGTATTTACAATGGCTCTGGCTGGCTGCTAGGGCCTTCGGTCGTCCGTCCGCACATTTCATAGGGCTGAATGCGATAGAGCGCTGTGATATTCTCGCGGCCCCAGGCGTCAATCCAGGTTCGATTGACGGCGGGTGTCAGCGTCGGGTTTTCTGATTTGACGAGCTGCTTTACCTGATCAATGTCTTGCTTGTCGGTAATCTGCTCGGCCCGGCCCATGACCGTGACGCTGCGCCAGTGTTTCATATCATCGACTTCTTCCACCTGCAAGCAGACCTCTGGGTTTGCATCCATATACTCAGTTTTCATCCCGACTGTGGTGAAAAGATAGATGTCCGGGCTATCAAAGTAATAGTGCATAGGGACAACATAGGAATGCCCTTCAAATGAGCATCCTAAGTGTCCATGACCGACCTTGTTCAAAAGATCGTGGATTACTTGTGTGCTCATCTCGTCAATATCTAGCATGGTCACTTTACGCTCACGGCAGTTGAAACTACCAATCAGAATAGGTGAACAATGTGAGGAAGCTGTGATTATCGAAGCGATGAGGGCCAGCAAATGCGCAGCCCTCTCGCTCAGGCACGGCTTGTATCAAGTTAATTTTGAGCGGGCTGCTGACCTACCCAGGCGGGCTGCTGGTAGGTTTTGAAAAACTGCTCGATGGTTCTGACGGCGCGATCGCACCCTCGCTTGGCGATGGAGGAGAGTCCTTCGCCAAGTTCAAAGCTTTCGCTAGGCACTCGTAGTAGCCAGGCTTGTGGGGCACGGTTATACATCTGCTGAGTAAGATTGAGCAAAGAGAGCGGATTGCAGTGATGGGTGTTAGTAGGCAGCGTTCGAGGTGCCGGAGCGCCCATTAAAATCGGATCTATCTGGACAGTCCGGGCGCAGCTTTCGCCGCTGCAAGCATCGACAAAAATCACGTAGTCAGTGGCCACGATCTGATTGACCAGCTCTGGCGTCAGTTGGTGAGCAACCACTGTCTTGACCGACGATAGTTTCCAGTTGGCAACGGCATCGGCGACTTTGGAGCCAACGGCATCGTCGCCCCGCAATTTGTTGCCGTAGCCGATAATCAAAAAGCGAGACTGGGCTACCGCCTGAAGTGGGTCTGTCTGAAGCGTAGATGTGTTGGTCATTGACGATTACTCTCCTTTTCAATACTAGCTCCATGGCCAAGCGTAGAAAAAAGTTGTGGGGATACTGTGAGGGAACTCATGACCGCCAGTACAGCCACCCGCGCAAAATCAACCTTCACAAGTTCGCCAACTTGTTCTGTTAGGTTGAGAGTGACAGCAGTTAGGAGGAGAACCATGTTTGACTGGAAACCCATTTTCAGTTTCACAGGAATCGTGGCCTATTTGCTGTTTGCTTGAACAGAAGCCCTCTCTGTTCCGTTTAACCTACGGCCTCTGCATAAAGGATATGACGCAGGAGACGGCTGTTTCCCTAATGTTTTTAGGAAGAAACTATGTCATAATGTAGGTGAGTCAAGAGATCGCATTTATCACCAGATATGTGCATCAAATAAATAAAATATCTTTCAGTGAGATTCTCTTCGTTACTATTCTCACCGAAAGGAGGCGCATCATGAGGACTACAGTTACCCAAAAGTTTACGCAACACATTCAAACAGGTGCCTTTGCACTGCTTTTAATCGCAATGCCCGCTTTGGCAGAAGCCCCGATGCAGATCCCCACGCCTGCTGAGCAGGCTAATGTCCGACGGTTGATTTTAACTAACGGGTGCCTGGGCTGTGACCTGGCGGGCGCAGATCTTACTGAGGCCCATCTGATTGGGGCGGACTTGCGGGATGCGAACTTGCAGTGGGCCAACCTTACAGGCGTTAACCTTGAAGGCGCGGATCTCGAAGGCGCAGATCTGACTGGGGCCAACCTTACAGGCGCTTACTTGACCAATGCGTATTTGGCGAATACTCAGCTCATCGGAGTGAACTTCACCAATGCCCATCTCTATAATGTGGATTTGACCGGGGCCACGATGGAAGACATCAACCTCGCCGGGGCTGACGTGTTCAATACGCCCATTAGCGTGGGCGGAGAAGAGATTCCTGAAGGCGAGTGGCAACTGCTAAAGCCGGTGATTCCTTCCAAGTAAATGTCTCTTTCGCCTGAGCAGTGAGCCTTTGCCGGAAACCTATTCAGTCGGGCCAGTGGAGAATGGTTTTGATGTGGGTTGCGATGGTGTTTGGAGAAAACGGCTTGATAATGACGCCTGCAACGCATAATGCTTTGAGCGCTGTCTGTTCAGATTCTCGGGCCTGAGCTGTAAGAAAGATGACGGGGGTTTTTTGAGTCTCAGTCTGTGCCTGTAACAGCTTGAGAACGGCCTTGCCATCGAGTTTGGGCATGGTCACATCTAGGAGGATGGCGTCGGGCTGTTCGGTAGCGGCGATCGCCACGCCTTCCTTTCCAGACGTCGCAGCAATGACCTGCCAGCCAGCGGTGACCTCTAGTGCCGCTTGAACAATGGCAATAATGGGCGCTTCATCGTCAATAATTAAAACTTTTCGGCCCATTTCATTCCAGCTCCAGGATGTCATTGACCAGGCGTACCAGTTGTCGAGCACTCTCTGCTGCCAGGTGAAGCAACTGTTTGCCCCGATCCGACTCACTTGAGACCAGATCTCCTGTCAGCAGCTCTAAGCTACCGTGAATGGCCGTCAGCGGTGTCCGCAGTTCGTGACTAATCACAGAGATAAATTCTCCCTTAAAGCGATCTACTTCTAGTCGCTCGGTGATATCTTTGCTCATGCTCATGGTGTCAATGATGGCGTTCTGGCGATCGCGCAATACGGCAACGTCTTCTCGCAAGCTGCGCCAGCGTTGCTCAATCTGAAGTAGATCGGCGCTGCGCGTCTCTATTTGGCTTTCCAGGCTGGTGTTGGCCTGTACGGATTGCTTAGCGTGCAGTTCCTGAAGCGCGACAGTCAGCACCTTGTTCGTCTTGGCAAGCTCATCATGGCTGACTTCAAGCTCGTGATAAGCCTCTGCTAGGTTGCTATTAAAAAAGTGGTCACTGGCATCGAGCAAATCTTTGAACATTGTCGTTGTCGTTTTAAGGTTCGGGGTTGGCTTGATCTACAGAAGTGGTCGCCCATCCAGACACCGATCCAGCCCTCAATTTTCAGCTTAGCGCTGAATCATCAGGGACTTGTGAAGATAGCCCTTGTTCGCTTGAACTGGAGTGATTGCACCGCGATCACTATACCCCAGACAAAACAAGGTTGCGATCAGCTGCTTTGGCCTGTGACAGCGCCCTATCGGCGGCCTGATAGAGCGCCTGTAAGTCAGTCGCATCTTGGGGATACACCGCAATTCCGGCACTAAAGGAAACTTGTAGCTGGTCACCTTCAGTGACATTGCACGCTCGTTGCCAGGTGTGTAGAAGGTTGTTTAACTGCTGGCTGCTGCTGGTGCTATCTGCCCCGTACAGGCCCACAATAAATTCCTCGCCGCCCCAACGCGCGACGACATCTTCATCGCGAAATGTGGTGCGCAAGCAGGCTCCGAACCGACGCAAGAGGCGATCGCCCACCACATGCCCGTAGTCTGTATTTACGCGCTTAAAGTTATCAAAATCTATCACTATCAGGCTCAGCGGCTGCTCATGGCGCTCGGCTAGCGCTAGCAATCCGGTCAGATCTTGAGTCGATTTTGAGCGGTTGGACACGCCGGTCAGCAGGTCTATCTCTGCCTGTATTCGCCGACTGCGGGCGCGGGCTAGCCAGGTCGTGACGCGGGCGACCAGCTCTGCGGCCACAATGGGCTTACGAATATAGTCGTCTGCGCCTACCGCAAAGACCTTTTGAATCGCGTCTGCTTCGGTATGGGCCGACAAAAAGAGTACGGGCAAGTCACTCCATCGCGGCTCGTCGCGGAGCGCCTGACACAGATCGAACCCACTGAGGTGGGGCATTTCAATATCGAGTATCACCAAATCGGGATTAGATTGCTCAAGCGTTTTCCAAAATCGTTGGTGGTCGCTCAGCATCTGTATTTGAAATCCCCAGTTGCTCAGTAGCCCCTGCAATAGCGTCAGCATGGCGGGATCGTCATCGACAATGAGCAGCTTTGCCGCTGGTGTTGCGTCGTGGAACCGCGTCTGCACGTCTGATCCCGCCGGTAAGCTACCCGATATTTGACCAGGCGCTGTCACGGATACTGATGACTGAGGTTCAGGCGCTATCGTCTCCCGCACTTTGGCGATCGCCATTCTCAGTGCTTGCAACTGCTCACTGCCGAGGGCATCGTGCTGGCGAAAAATACGCTCTATTGTCAGACACTGAGGGGTCGCTTCAGAAAAGCCAAAGCTTCCTAGCGAGCCAGCTAGCGTATGGGCTTCGGTGGCAATCTCCTCATGTGTGGTCTGTGGTGGTGAGCCTGATGGCAGCTCATTCAGGGTTGTTGCCAGACTCTCTACCCGCTGTAGATAGCCTTCTTTTACCGGCTGCCAGAGCGCTAAAAGATCAACTTCTGGCGCTACCACGGCGATCGCTGGCGAAAGCCGGTATCCCAGCCCGTACACGGTATCAATGACCTCCGCGAGCCCTGCGGCCTTCATTTTCTGGCGCAATCCTTTGATGTGGGTACGGATAGCCCCCGTTGTTGGCACATCGTCAAAGGGCCACACCTTATCGATCAGGGCGTCCAGGCTAAAAATGCGATTCGGATTGCGTAGGAATACTTCCAGCAGGCCGTATTCCTTTGGCGTCAGACCAATCGATGTCTCTTCGCCATCGTCTTGGTGGCAGCTTACCCGAGCGCTGCTAGGATCGAGTCGCAAATCGCCCCATTCAAGGATGGGGGTAGCTATCCCCTCAGAGCGGCGCAGCAGGGCGCGAATGCGAGCGAGTAGTTCTTCGAAGCCAAAGGGCTTAACCAGGTAGTCGTCGGCTCCCGCATCTAGGCCGTCTACTTCATCGGTCTCGCTGTCACGCGCGGTCATGAGAATGATGGGCGTGCGATCGCCCCGATCTCTCAGCGCCTGACACACCTGTATCCCGGTTCTTTTAGGCAGCATCCAGTCCAGCAGGATCAAATCGTAGGAAAAAGCATCAGCCATCTCCAGACTCATGTCGCCGTCAGCGGCTAAGTCCACCGAGTAGTATTGCGTTTCGAGCAGTTGTTTCACGCTTTCAGCGAAGGCAAAGTCGTCTTCCACCAGCAGAAATTTCATAGCAACCCAAATGAACAACTGCAATTGACCATGGATTCAGTACCATAGCTTCAGTGTAGGTGCAGTCAAGGTAGCGGCACGCAACATAACGAAATCATAATATTGCACGTCAGGAGCTGCCCTACGGTGAAAGGCCATAGAGCAGCTTTCTACTTTGTTCTGGTTTTGTTAGGAGGGGCCTGTAGCGCAGTCTCAACCTATTAGAGAAAATTCATCACAGCTTGCTCAAACGATTTCTACCTGAAATTAAGGAACTCCGTTCAGCTTTGCTCGAACGCATCTTAGCCGAGCGTATCAGCGCG
Organism: Phormidesmidales cyanobacterium; assembly: GCA_038315915.1. Lineage (GTDB taxonomy): Bacteria > Cyanobacteriota > Cyanobacteriia > Phormidesmidales > Phormidesmidaceae > Phormidesmis. Next base: position 16,110 of record JBBQAC010000035.1, on the reverse strand, counting down.
TAATTCATTGAGTACCTGCCGGGCAGCTTCACTTTTCTGCATTAGCTCGCCTTCTTCCTTCCAGCCTAAGCGCTGATGGCGTAGAGAGTTTTCAATTTGCTGTGACAGGTCGTCAGGTAAATCGACGGCCTCTATGTTGCTCTTCATAATAATGTCTGTGACGGAAACGATGCCGAGTGGCTGCTGGTCTTGAACCACCGGAGCCCGTTGGATTCCGGCTTCTGCTAAGCGGTGAGCCAACTGCGGAAAACTCAGGTCTGGCTCTACCACCGGGCAGGGGCACTTCATAATTTCGCAGACCATTACATGGCTAGGGTCTGCGCTTTTTGCTGTGACGTTGTAAACAATGTCTCGTTCTGTCAGGATGCCGTATGTGCCGCTTTGGGTCTCCCGCTCAACGACGAGCGATAGCGAAGCGCTGACTTGCCAGTTCGCACCTGGTTTTCCTGCATGAGTGCAATTGCCTGCGTGACCTTGGCAGAGCTACGGATGGTCAATACTTCGGGGGTCATAATGTCAGCGACAGTTAGCATGGTCAGTCTCCTTTGATGAGTGCTCCAGTTGCAAGGAGAAAATCCGTTGCGGTTGGGGCCATCATTTGATGAGTGCGTTTCATTTATCGCTGATCAGTGTAAGGAAATTGTGAGGAGAAAACAGCGCTAATTGATAGCCCATCTGAACTTTTCCAGTGAAAGTAGACGTCTCTCCGTCCTCACAGTTCCTTCACACTGACACCTTACTGTTTAAAAAGTCAGCCTATGTCCCTGGAGCAGTTTTCAGAGTTCTCTCTTGCCGGAATGGTCTAACCTAAGGAAGATATCATTATGTTCAACAAAATTTTGGTCGCTCTAGATACGAGCGAAACTTGCATTCATGTATTTGATAAGGCGCTGGCGTTGGCTCAGGCCACCGGAGCTGAGCTGACATTGCTGAGGGTGCTAACGCCAGGCGGTAGCTATGGGATGTCGCTGCCGTACGCCCCAGTGATCACCGGCTACCCGATGACGATGGATGGCATCGCCTGGGAGGCTTATCAAAAAGAGTGTAAAGCATACAAAGAAAGAGGGCGAGAAATGCTCTCTAGCTGGTGTAACCAGGCGACAGCTAAAGGCGTGCAGGCTGAGTTTTCTCAGGTCAGTGGAGAGCCCGGGCGGGTGATTTGCGATCGCGCCAAAGCCGATAATGCTGACTTAATCATCGTCGGTAGCCACGGGCGCAGCGGGCTCAGCGAATTTCTAATTGGCAGCGTCAGCAGCTACGTCATGCATCGCGCTGCCTGCTCGGTAATGGTAGTGCGTGGAACAGTCCCTGAGCCGCTACCTGAGGAAGCGAGAGAAATCTCTCAGGTATCCGCTGCGTAGTGCCCGTCCTCCGGAGGGGACAGGCAGGATGCCTATCCAACGGGAGCTGGTCAGTGGCTCAGAAGGTATGTTCTGATCTCCGATAAAATCTGATAGAATAAAGAGAACTCACAGCATTTCTTCTACACATTGCTGAGCCTGACTCACAGCTATATTCGGCGGAAAACAATAAGCCAAGTCTATTGCCAGATAACGCTATCGGTCAAAGTTAAATCCTCTTCTCTAGGAAATTAAAATCATGCCAGAACAAAACGCGGCACGACTAAATAAGACTGTTCAAAAAGCCCACGCCGATCAGGAAAGAACTGCTGCTCTGAATGACCCGGCGGCGTTTGTTAAGCTTGCTGCCGCGCAAGGAATTTCTCTAAATGCGGAAACGCTGGAAACGCAAATCAGCCAACTGTCTGACGAAGAAGTTGCGGCCATCTTCAATCCAGGCATTCCGCCTCGCCGTCACATCTTTCCTCGCTAGTTCAGGTCTGAATAAACGTATTCGGCAAATCAATCGGCACTGGGCAGGGTGAAGTAAACAGTGGTGCCCACGTCGGGCTCGGAGGCGACCCAAATACGGCCCTTGTGGTTTTCAACAATCTTTTTACAGGTCGCCAGCCCGATGCCGGTGCCAGGATATTCCTCTTTGCTGTGCAGGCGCTGAAAAATCTGAAAAATCTCATCAAAATGCGCTGGCTCAATGCCGATGCCATTATCCTCTACGCTAAAGCGCCAAGTTTTCTCCTGGCGTTCCACGGATATTGTGACCTGGGGCGCTCTGTCAGAAGAACGGTACTTGAGCGCATTGCTGAGCAGGTTTTGAAAGAGCTGTCTGAGCTGGGAGGGCTTGCCAATAACGGTTGGCAGCGTCTGAATGGTGATCTTAGCTTGAGCCGCTTCGACGGTAGGCGCAATTTCAGAGGCGATCGCTTGAACAAGCTGGTTGCAGTCTACTGGTTCGTCGGGCTGCTCGCCCGCGTCAACTTTTGCATAGGCCAGCAAATCTTGAATAAGTCGTGACATCCGCTGTCCATCAGTGACGATATGGTCAACATAGCCGTTTGCAACGTCGTCGAATTGAGCTTGCTGCGTTAGGGCCAGAAGCTGACCAAAGCCTAAGATGCTCTGAAGCGGCTGCTGTAAGTCGTGAGAGACGACATGGGCAAAACGCTCTAGCTCGTCGTTTGAGCGTTTCAGCTCGTCGTTCAGGTGCTGGAGCTTGTCTAAGGTCTGATGCCTTTCGATAGCGTAGCGAACGGCTCGGATCAAATCACTCTTTTTGAAGTCGCCTTTGACCAGGTAGTCCTGGGCTCCTTCGTGGAGGGCGGCGATCGCAATTTCATCATCAAGCCCGGTCAGAACAATAATTGGCAGCTCACTGTCGGCTGTGTAGATGCCTTTGACAGTTTCTAATGCGCGGCTGTCTGGTAGGGACAAATCCAACAAAACTGCATCGAAATGGGTCTGGGCTAAACTGTCGATCGCATCGTCCAAGCGCTCTACGTGGCTTAAAATGATGTCGGTTTCATCTATCAGAAACTTACAAATGAGATAAGCATCGGCGGCGTTATCTTCAACTAACAGAACGTTAATAGGCGCATTGCTCACAAGTCACTGGGTGGGTTGAAGGGGGTGGGGCACAGTTCGTAACTAGGCAGTGACGACGATTCATTCATTCATTCTACAGGGGGGAGGCTGGCAACCGTTAGCCAAAAGTCCTCGATAGATTTCACTACTCTGGCAAACTGCTGTAAGGTGGCGGGCTTCGTGATAAAGCAGTTGGCCCGCAGCTTATAGCTACTGAGGATGTCTTCTTCAGCAGCGGAGGTGGTGAGCACTACGACCGGAATGTTTTGTAAGTGAGGGTCTTCTTTTATCTCGGCGAGGACTTTGCGCCCGTCCTTCCTGGGCAAATTAAGATCTAGCAGAATCAAGGCAGGACGCGGCGCTTCCTGGTAGGGCGCTACCTGATTTAAGAAGTTTAGGGCCTCAACGCCGTCTTCGACAATGTACAAATTGTTCACTACTTTGGCCTTTTCAAAGGTTTTTGCCGTCAGTTTGGCATCGCTAGGAGAATCTTCTACCAGCAGAACGTCGATGGGTGTCGTCATTGCTTTAATTTGCATAGTCAGTGTCAGCAAGCTCTGGTTTACTGGGCAGCGTGAAATAGAAAGCGGCTCCTTTCTCTGGCGAGTCTTCAACCCAAATTCGTCCGCCGTGGCGCTGCACAATCTTACGACAAATGGCCAGACCAATACCGGTGCCCGCATAGATTCGCCGCGAATGCAGACGCTGAAAAATCTCGAAAATTTGCTGGCGATACTCAGGCTCGATGCCAATGCCGTTGTCGCTCACACAGAACGTCCAGCCTCCTGAAGGGTTATCGACGTTTGCAGTGGCTGAAATATGGACGCGCGGCGGATCTTCGGCGCGAAACTTAAGGGCGTTACTGATCAGGTTTTGAAAGAGCTGCTGCACCTGCGATTCATCTGCAAAAACGTCGGGTAAGGGGTCGTGGGTGATCTGGCCTTTGCTTTGGGCGATCGCAAGCTGAAAATTTCCCAGAGCTCGCTTCAGCACGCTCTCGCAGGCAGTCGGCGCAAAGGCTTTACCCCGACTGTTCAACCGAGAGTAGAGCAGCAGATCTTTTACGAGCTGCTGCATTCTCAGCGCCCCGTCAACGATGAATTCTATGTACTCCTCGGCTTCTCCGTCCAGGCGATCGCCATATTCCTGGGCCAGCAGCTCGGTAAAGCTGCTAACGGTGCGCAGCGGCTCCTGCAAATCGTGGGAGGCCACATAGGCAAACTGCTCCAGCTCGGCATTGGAGCGCTCCAGTTCCTGCGCCCGCTGCTCTAGTTCTTGGGTACGCGCCTGAACCTGCCCCTCCAGCTCGTTATTGAGCTGTCTGAGTGCGGCCTCCGCCTGCTTGCGCTCGGTGATATCGTTACGAATAGCAACAAACTGAAGCAGCCCGCCCGATTCGCCAACAATCGGCACAATGGTGGTATCGACCCAATAAAAACTACCGTTTTTCGCCCGATTTTTGATTTCTCCCCGCCAGACATTTCCGTTGGCAATGGTTCGCCACATTGCCTGAAAGAAGTCAGCCGGGTGATGACCCGAGTTGATCAGCCGGTGGGTTTTGCCGATTAGCTCGCTGCGGCCATACCCAGAAATCTCGCAAAATTGGTCATTAACCTCGTTAATTCGGCCCCGAGCGTCGGTAATCGCCAAAAACGATGAGCGATCCAGCGCGAACTTAACATCGGCCAGCTCTTTGAGAGAGTTCTTGAGCTGCTCTTCCATTTGCCTGCGTTCGGTGATGTCGGTAGGTAATGGAGCCCACCATTCGGGTTGGCTGCCCCGATTCATTCCAAATGGCTTGGCCTCGGGCATAAATCCAGCAGTAGTCGCCCTGCTTAGTTCGCAGCCGATATTCTACGTCGTAGGGCGTTTTCTCGGTGAGATGCTGCTGTAGGGTGGCTAGGGTGCGATCGCGATCATCCAGATGCAGTCTCGATTCAAACTCGCTAAATTCGCAGGCGATCTCAGTATCCTGATAGCCCAAAATCGCCTTAAATCGAGGCGAGTAATACACTTCATTCGTAATCACATTCCAGTCCCACAAGCCATCACGAGAGCCTTGAACCGCTAGGGCATATCGCTTCTCGCTTTCTCGCAAGGCTGCTTCAGTTTGTTGGAGTTCGTCGATTTTTTCGTGTAGCAAAGCATTGAGCTGCTGAAGCTCTGCGGCTTGGGGTGCTGATTGAGTCATCGGCAACTACTCAGTAGACAGAACGATGGAGTCTTTTTCATACCTACTGTCTTTCATAGTAAATCACTGGCACTGTAAACGGATTAAAAAGCATTATATTCGTCAGTTCCCAAGGAATAAAGGGTCATTGCTCCACAGTGCGAGCCCTCACATTTTCGTCAACAGCGACTCGTACCATGAAGGTGAACTAGAAAAGGCTTTCTCTGCCTTGAGGAAAAGTGTCATGGGCACGACCAGGCCCCAGAAGAAAATCTACACTCTCGATATGCTTCGCGATGAAGTCAGAGCGCTGGTGGACAAAGGCGCTGTGACTCGCCAACAGCCCATTTACGCCCTGTGCCGCTACATTCCAGGCCGTGAGTGGGAGTGCTTTGAGACAGAGCTAGAAGAAAACGAGTTTCTGCAACGCGACCATATTGCTGACTTGCTCAGCCATGAAAATTGGAAAGAAGACGCTTAACCGGGCGCATGGCTGGCTCAGCAAATCGAAACAACCGCCCTTAAACAGCCGCCCTTAAACATTCGTTTCTGTGGCGTCAAAAAGGTCAATAGCTACTAAAATCTTCATAGTCTCTTTCGTTGAATGTAGAGGGCAAGGCTAAGAACGCTACCCGCCGCTTCTGGTTACTGCTTTAGATCGCACTGGGCACCATAGACATCCATTTCATCAGGATAAGTAGCGTGCCTACCCCACCAGCAAACAGCAACAGCGCTCCCCAGCCGGTCGGGTCTTGCCGAATCTTTCGCCACGAGGATTTAAAAATATTGAAGATCATAGTTGTCCTTTGAGATGAAGTGGGCGGCGTAGAGGGAGAGACCCTCTTGAGTTCTGAAGTGATCAGGGCATCTCCCCCTTATATTCTTTATGCTAGATCGTGCCGACTAAAACAGTCAGTAATTTTTACGTTTCGTGAGAATTTTCGCAGAACTTGACTGGCGAAAAATATCTAGAATAGATTATCTCCCTATCTATAAATCCTCAACAAATCCTCAAGTTTTCTGGTTAGCCTGAGAGAAAAGCATTATCGACTTATTGGACAAATTTAGCTCGGAAGGAATAAAACAATGACTACTCAAATTCAAAGAACGAAACGAGTTGCGATTTTGATGGAAAATGAATTTGAAGATATTACCTTTAAGATTCCTAACGCCGCTCTCAAGCAAGCGGGCGTAATTGTCACTGTGCTAGGCGCACGGATGAACGATAATTACAAAGGCCATCACGTACAGTGAGCGTAACGCCGAATGCGACAACGACAGAAGTACAAGGGGAAGATTTTGATGCTTTTGTGATTTTGGGGGGCAGTATTCGAGTGAATCCCAATGTGATCAGGTTAATTCGAGAGGCGATCGCCCTGCAAAAATGGGTTGTCGCTATCGGCACCGGTTCTCAGGTGTTAATCGAAGCGGATCTGCTCTCAGGCAAACAGGTCACCGGCTTTCGCGCTATTCGTAAAGATATTGAAAATGCAGGCGCGGCCTACATAGACACGCCGACGGCGGTCGATACTCCCTTAATCACTGCCCGCAGGCCCGGCGATTTGCCGATTGTGATGAGCACACTGTTCAGGCTATTGAAGATTTCGACCCCTGATCAAGAGACCCCGTTAACGAACTACCTTCACGATCATGACTGGTGGGCACTGGGCGAAGCCTGGGGCGGAACTAGCCGAGCAGAGTTGGTGAAAGGCGCTGAACACGGCCATCGTGGGCGAGCGCTACACCCTGGAGTTGCTGAAGCAGTACAGCTATCGGGCCAAAGATCCCAATGTTGTTTCAGTCCTGACAGAAATTATCGACAGTAAACGGCGTCATATCAAACAGCTTTGTGACAGACTTCATGAAGGCTTTGATGAAGCCGTCACCTGGCAAGCTCTGGGTAGCGAAGCCCTGGCGGCCCTCCAAAGCTGGCTGCAATCTAGCAGCGATCGCACCATTATCCGGCGAACCCTGGGTGACTTACAAACCGGGATCATTGACGCCTACAGGCTGTGTAACCAACTGAGCGACCCGGTCACAGCAGAGATCCTGGACACCATTGCTACCGACCTCTCTAGATATGAGCAGTACTTAGCCGCGCTGTATCGCAATCAGTCGCTGCCCCCACAGCCACCCCTGCCCACCACCGTCGCGGCGATGCACTAATGTAGACAACTCAGGGGCATGATCATTGAGCTGTTCACGCTCCTCGGTGATTTGCCGCATTCTTCTGATAGCTAATTTCACAGTCGCAGGACTCTTCCTGCTCAAACTGAGTCAGGCTATGGATAGTTGTTTTGGCAATGTTGGTCAGCGCTTCCCGCGTGAAAAATGCCTGATGGGCGGTGATCACCACGTTGTTAAATGACTGTAAACGCTGAATGTCGTCGTCTTGAACTATCGTATTAGACCAATCTTCAAAAAACAGGTTTTCTTCTTGTTCATACACATCAATCCCTAAGTAGCCGATTTGACCCGTTTTGATCGCCTGGATTACGGCCTTTGTATCAATTAGCCCGCCCCGGCTGGTGTTGATAAGCATCGCACCTGGCTTTAACCACTTCAGAGACTGCTCGTCGAGCAGATGATAGGTTTCAGGCAGCAGCGGACAGTGCAGCGAAATAATATTAGAGGCTGAAAGCAGCTCAGGTAGGCTCTTATATTCTACGCCTAGCTTCAGACAAACCGGATTCGGATAGGGATCGTGCGCCAGCACGCGGCAGCCGAACCCCAGCATAATTTGGCAAAATTTCTGGCCGATTTTGCCCGTCCCAATGACGCCGACTGTCGTGCCATGCAGATCAAACCCCAATAGACCATTCAGCGAGAAGTTGTCGTCACGCACGCGGTTATAGGCTCTATGTAGCTTGCGGTTGAGCATGAGAATGAGACCTACGGTATGTTCTGCAACCGCGTAGGGAGAATACTCAGGTACTCTAACAATTGTTAAATTTAGTTCAGCCGCAGCTTTGAGATCTAGATTGTTAAAGCCAGCCGCTCTTAGCGCAACCAGTCGGGTGCCGGTAGCCGCGATCGCCGTCAAGGTCTCCCGATTGAGCTGATCATTAATAAAGGCGCACACCGCCGGAAAACCAGCCGCCAAAGCAGCCGTTTCTGGTGTCAGCCGGGGCTCAAAAAAGACAAGCTCATGCGCTGAGTTTGCGTCCGTCAGAAATTTGCGGTCGTAGGGCTTGGTACTGAAAACAGCCACTTTCATAGATATAAGGCTCTCTTTACTAGCATATGCCCTCATAGTAGTGCCACGGTCGTCTATACCCGGTAGGAAACGAAATTCCCAACGAACGGCCCCAACCTGACAGCTTCCTCATATTTATTGTTTAGTCTGGAATTGTACAGCGAGGGTAAAGATCAGCGGCGACGGTTCCGCAATCTCCATTTAACTAGCCTTTGCTGAGGAGTAATTATGTGGACTACATTTGCGATCGCCCTGACAATTTCGCTGGTAACCGGCTATCTCTTTTTTACCGCGAGCGACAGACGCAGCCGGGTCTTAGAAGGGTTGGTAGCGCTCTGTGGCACGATGATCTGCCTAGGAATTGCCCCCTGGCCGGTGAAAGTACCGCTGCTGGTAGGCATCTTCACGATGGAGCAGTATCGGGTGCGCTGGGAAAAAACGCATGAGCACTAACAAAATTAGACTAAGACCGTACGGTGGGTGATTTCTCCTGCGGAATCGATGTCATAAATGAGAGGAACACCCGTCACTAGCTCAAGATCGCAGACAGCTTCCTGGCTCAGATGATCGAGAAACATGACAATTGAGCGTAAAGAGTTTCCATGCGCCGAGACCAGAACGTTTTCATCACTTTTGAGATGGGTCAGAATTCGCGTTTTGAAGTACGGGATTGCTCTATCGGCAGTATCTTCTAAGCTTTCGCCACCGGGCGGTCGGGCCGAAAATGAGCGACGCCAGCGATGAACCAGCTCAGAGCCAAACGTTTCAGCCGTTCGGGACTTGTTGAGCCCCTGCAAATTTCCGTAATACCGCTCGTCCAGTCTGCCTGAGAGAAAGATTGGAATTTCTTCAGCGTGGTTGCCCTCATACTTATCCCAACCGTGCCAGTGAGGATCATCTAACTCATGCTTGAGCACGGGACTCTTATCCTCGAAGGGTCTGTGCTCGGTTAGGCAAATCACGGCGGTTTCGATGGCGCGAATCAACAGGCTGGTAAAGCACAGATCAATCCGATAGGCGCTGAGCTTTTGAGCAGCTTGCATTGCCTCCTGGCGGCCTTGATGGCTGAGCGGCATGTCCACCCAGCCTGTAAACTTGTTAGCGGCATTCCAGGTGCTTTGTCCGTGGCGAATGAGAATAAGCTTTGCCATATATGGGTATCTTCTATTATTCAAGGTATTGTCTTCACAAGATTCTCAAACTATTCGCATACTCTAAAAATGTTAAGTGGGGTTGGCACTATCTATCTTGATCAGCTAGCCAGCCCAAGGGAACGTCTGTCACGTTCAACTCAACACTTGTTTTTTAATTAGTTTCAAACAGAGGATGGATTCTTAGCATGACGATTACTCAATCTTTAAAAGCCCCACAGAAGTCGTTTTATTGGCAGCCCTGGCAGGCTATTCGCGCACTGTTCGCAAGCGCAGCTAAAGGGATATTGCTGCCTTCTTTCTTTACTCGTCCTTACAAAATGTGCTTGCTAGAACAGTGTTTGGTTAAAGATTGTGAAACCGAAATAAATCGTCAGCGACTTGGGCGATGCTGCCACAAAACAGCTCGCCTGCACCCAGCCATTTATCCTACTGGCAAGAAGTTCAGAAAGATGACTCACAAGGCGTCTTCTGATTAGGCCAGGACAATCACATCTTAATCTTTTCGTAGTCATTAGCTTTAAGGGTGCTGTAAAAGGCGGGGATCACGGACGAACGTAGACTGTTCTCCAGCGGATCGACAATATCTCTGGGATGAATCACCGTTACCGAACAGGGGGCATGGTGCATGATGTAGTTGCTAACGCTGCCTAAAATCATCTCCTGTAATCCCTTATAGCCGTGGCTGCCTACAACAATCAAGTCGGCTTTGAGGGTCTTAGCTGCTTTGCAAATTGCCGGGCCGGGGCGACCATACGGCTGTAAATATTGGGCAGTCAGGGCCAGCGCCTCGGCTTCTTCCTGTTTTTGTTTGAGCAGCGCTTCAAAATGGTCAGCAAACTCAGCCCACTGTTTCTCGTAGGTCTCGCGTATCAGACTGTCTAGCGCCATTGAGTAGCTGTCTGTCGGAATGATCGGGTGCTCAGGGCTAGCCGGGTCGAACACATCTAGCGCGTGGACGAGTATCAGTTCGGCGTTTAACCCTTTGGCGATTTTCAGCGCGCCGACAAAGGCGCGCCGACTAGCCGCAGATGAATCAATCGCCACCAAAATTTTGCTAAACATGGGAAGAATTTCCTGTAAATAGAGTTTGTTCTATAGCGGCGATCGCCAGCGTAGTCGCAATCACAGAGTCTGGGTTGAGACTAATCGAATCGATCCCCTGCTCGACTAAAAACTGCGCAAACTCAGGATAATCGCTCGGAGCCTGACCGCAAATGCCAATCTTACGTCCGGCTCGCTTTACCCGCTCAATAGCCATCCGCACAATCTCTTTGACCCCGGAGCTGCGCTCATCGAACAGGTGAGCTACCAGCGCCGAATCGCGATCCAGACCCAACGTGAGCTGCGTCAGGTCGTTAGAGCCAATTGAGAAACCGTCAAATACCTGAGCAAAGTCCTCAGCCAGGAGCACATTGTTCGGAATCTCACACATCACGTAAACCTGCAAGTCCGATTCTCCGCGCACCAGTCCGTGGATGGCCATCTCAGCGAGAACTCCCTGTCCCTCGGCGGGCGTTCGGCAAAAGGGCACCATCGGAATCACATTCGTCAGCCCCATGTCATTGCGTACTCGCTTCAGTGCCAGACACTCCAGCGCAAACGCCTCACGATAGCGGTCATCTGTGTAGCGAGAAGCCCCCCGCCAGCCCAGCATCGGATTCTCTTCGAGCGGTTCAAACCCTTTCCCGCCGAGTAAATTGGCGTATTCGTTGCTCTTAAAGTCGGAGAGCCGAATGATGACCGGCTTGGGGTAAAAGGCGGCGGCAATCGTCCCCACGCCGCGAGCAAGCTGGTCGAGAAAGTAGTCGGGCTTGTGCGGGTAGTTCTGGGTTAGCGCGGCGATCGCCCGTTTCTCTTGACCGTCTTCGAGCTGGTCAAAATGCAGCAGCGCCAGCGGATGAACTTTAATTTGGTTGGCAATGATGAACTCCTGACGAGCTAGACCCACCCCGTCACTAGGAATTGCGGCCAGTCGAAACGCTTCTTCTGGATTGCCCACGTTCATCAGGATCTGAGTGCGCGTCCGGGGTAGCTGATCAATTGCGGTTTCTTCCACAGCAAAGGGCAGCATACCGCTGTAGATTTTCCCGACCTCGCCTTCGGCGCAGGTGACAGTGACCTGCTGCCCTGGCTCGATAGTGGTGGTCGCATCGCTGCTGCCAACAATCGCTGGAATACCCATCTCTCGGGCAATAATGGCAGCATGACAGGTGCGACCGCCCTGGTCAGTGACAATGGCACTGGCCCGCTTCATAATCGGCTCCCAGTCGGGGTCGGTGCGTCGGGTCACCAGTACTTCTCCAGGCTGAAAGTCGGCAATATTCTTTACCGACTGAATCACTCGCGCTGGCCCCTGACCAATCATTTCGCCGACGGCCTGGCCGGTCGCGAGCGGTGTGAGGGCGGCGGTGTCAGCCTGCAATCGGTAGCTTCGCAGAACCGCCTGAGACTTTTGAGACTGCACGGTTTCAGGCCGGGCCTGCACAATAAACAGCTCTCCAGTCAGGCCATCTTTGGCCCATTCCATATCCATTGGGGTATCGACCCCCCGCACGGTGGAATAGTGAGCTTCGATAATGCTTGCCCAGCGTGCCAGCGTCAAAATTTCGTCGTCAGTCAGGGCGTACTGCTGGCGATCGCGCTGATCGACCGGCACATTCCTGGTCAGCTTAGTTCCCCTGGTGTCGTACACCATCTTGATTTCTTTACTGCCCAAGCTCTTCTTCAAAATGGGCCGATAGCCCTGCTCTAATGTGGGTTTAAAGACCACGTATTCATCTGGAATGACCGCGCCCTGTACAACATTTTCACCCAGGCCGTAGGCCGCTGTGATCAGCGCAACATCTTTGAACCCGGTTTCAGTGTCGATAGAGAACATCACCCCCGCTGATGCCAGGTCAGAGCGCACCATGCGCTGCACGCCAACCGAAAGCGCCACGTCAAAATGGTCAAAGTTCCTGAGCGTACGGTATGAAATGGCCCGGCTCGTAAAAAGAGACGCGAAGCACTTATGACAGGCTTCTAACACGCCTTTAACGCCGTGAACGTTGAGGTAGGTTTCCTGCTGTCCGGCAAAGCTCGCGTCGGGGAGATCTTCTGCGGTCGCGCTGGAGCGAACGGCTACATCGAGGCTGCGGCTGTCGTCGCCGCTGCCTTTACAAAGTTTGAGGTATGCCTGCGTGATGGCAGATTCTAGGGCGGGGGGGAAAGGGCGTTTCCAAAATCAGGTCTCTAACCCGGCGACCGCACTGGCGAAGGGCTTCAAGATCTTCAATATCGAGAGACTTGAAGTGCGATCGCATCTGGGTCTCTAACCCCGCTTCACGGATAAAGTCTCGGTAGGCATAAGCCGTTGTGGCAAATCCGTTGGGAACGCGCACCCCTTGCGGCGCGAGCTGTTGGATCATTTCTCCTAGAGAGGCATTTTTCCCGCCCACCCGAGGAACATCTTGAATGCCAACCTGCGCAAAGTCTAGAATCAGTTCGGTGTTGGCATCTGCGCTGTTGTGCGGAGTCACCGAAGCTGGATGTGTTGCCTGTACCATAAAAACTCACTTCAAGCGTCAACCTGTAGAAGCTGACGACTGCCTTCTCCTATACTTTGCTTATAGGTCAGAAACTTGGGAAACTTGTGAAGATGATGGCTCTCTGCGATCGCTCATGAAGTCTTCTTAACCGTTGCTGCCTAGCGCTATTATCACTGTTTTTATCGCTTCAACATCCACCCGATTACAACCACGGGCAATCAAAGCGCGATCGCCGCCAGGTGACTTCAGTCGGTCAGTCGGATGCCTCACGCTCGATCACCACGGTCAGATGAACCACCATTGCACCAATCACTCCAACCGCAGCGACCACTGGGAATAAAGCCGCACCAATCGTGCCGCCAATCACCCCGACCGTCAGCGGAATCTCGATCAGCGTATGGCCCTCTTCATTTTTGATAATGATGCGGCGAATATTGCCGCCCTGAATCAGCGCCTTGATTCGAGTAACCAGCGCATCTCCCGAAATCTTAAATTCTTCTACCGTTACTTTCTCCTCAGCTTCTGTTTCAGGTGGGATGTTGGCAGTGGCAGCGTCTGTCACCAGAACGGCTTCATCAGGATTTGCACTCATCGCAAGTTTCTCTTGAACAACTATGCTTTCAGCATACAGAGAACTTATGAGGGAACTGTGAGGCGAATCGCTGCTTAAAAATCGTGGCAGCCGCATTTGAAGAGCCTCTATGACAGCAATCAGCACTACTGTTCATTAAAAGATTCATGGGTTTCATTTTGGTTGAGACCGATATATCTCAATTTGTGCTCGCAATTGAGCGAGTTCTTGCGCCATATCTAGCACCATCGCAGCGCCAACCAGGTTCAAGCCCAGGTCTCGACGCAGCCGCTGAATTTGCCCAATGCGAGCCACTTCGCGCGAATGTAGGCGATCACCCATCGGCTCTATCACCCCTAGCTCAATATAAACCTGCACGGTTGTCGTCGAAATCTCAGTAATTTGCGCAGCATATTCAAAGGTGTAAAGCTGCTCATCTTCGAATGTATTTACAATTCGGGCAAGACCGTCGGAAAAGCTGGTCATAACTTAATTTCCTCTAACTGGATGCGCGGGTTAAAGTTCGTACTTGCTTGAATTTTTTCGTAGTATTCCTGCTCAATCGAGCTTAACGCCTGCGGTATCGCAATCTGAAGCTTGACTAACAAGTCGCTTTGTCCGCCTTTTTGCAGTTTCCATCCCTTTCCACGTAGCCTTAGCGACTGCCCTGCTTGCACGCCTTTAGGAACTGTCATCGTCACGCTACCCTCAGGTGTGGGCACGCTAATTTGCGCGCCTAGTACCGCTTCATCAGGGCGCAGTGGTAGGTCACAGACAAGGTTGTTTTTCTCAAATCGAAAAAAGGGATGCGCCAACATCTCAATGGTGAGATATAAGTCACCCCGCTGCCCGGAAAATGGACTGGGCCGACCTTTGCCTTTGAGTCGAATTCGACTGCCTGGTTTTGCGCCTGGGGGGATGCGGACGTTGATGGCTTCGTCGTCGAGTTTGAGCCGCTTTTGAACACCGTGAAAAGCTTCAGAGAAGGTGAGTGCGATCGCCGCTTCAGTATCTGGTGCAGGCGCTTGAGAATGAAACCCGCCCCTATCACCAAAGCCGCCTGAGCGGGAGGTTCTAGCGCCGGATCGACCCAGTAGATCTTCGATGAAAGAATCAAAATCACTGTAGCGACTGAAATCTTCGGCGGTAGCGTTTGTAGCGTTAGATGGCGACGCTTCGCTGTACCCAGGCTGGTTCCAAGACTGCCCGAACTGATCGTACTTCTGCCGTTTTTCTACATCAGAAAGTATCTCATTCGCTTCGTTGAGTTCTTTAAACTTGTCTTCTAAGCCTTTATCTCCCGGATTGAGATCGGGATGGTACTTGCGGGCAAGTTTTCGATAGGCTCGCTTAATTTCTGCGGGCGTTGCCGTTTTATCTATGCCTAAAACGGCGTAATAGTCTTTAAAATCCGTCGCGGTTGGCATCACTAACTTCTTGAATACAGGTTGTTTTGTGGCTGCTGAATCTTTGATTGGCGATAAATTTTCTTCCTACTCTCATGATGTAGACACTTTCATTCATTAGCCATTTGAGGCGCGTTTCTGCCAAACTGCCACAGCAAAATAACGCCTAGACCAAACAGATTGATCAAGAAAATGACTAATCCGCCGAGAATTGGAATGAGTGTCAGAACGCTCAAAGCCGCTAGCCCTAACAAGAATTTCTTCTGCACAGACCTACTGTTCTCACGGACTAAGCGTTGACCCACAAACAGCGCTACTCCCAACGATCCCACCAAGGTAGTGATCATCATCGTCAAAATCAGCAGCGGAATCAGCGGAATCCCGATCAGCGTAATTGCTAAAAATACGCAGGCGAGGGCAAAGGAAATAATTGCCCCGAGTCCCCAGAGGGCCGTTAGGCCAGGATGCTGGCGTAGCTCTGTGGCCAAATTTGGCAGAAACTGTGAGTTGGTGCGTAAAACAAGCAGTCCGAGAATCGCTGCTACAACAGCGGCAGAAACTCTAAAAAGAGCACTGAAAAAATAATTTACTAAGCGGTGACTTCTACCTCGATGATAGCCTTGCATCATGCCATGGTCATCACTAAAGGTCGCGTTTGCACCGCGAATAATCGCGCCGGGTTCCTGCACGACTTTGCCACCAAAAGAGTAGGCATCCCCCTCTATTTGCGCTCCTTTTTGCACCATGACGTTTCCACCGAAAGCGATCGCCGTATCCACAACTTTGGCATTCGGTAACACCGTAACACTACCGCCAAATGCCAGGGCATTCTCGACAACCTGGCCTTCTGGTACCGTTATGCTGCCACCAAAGCGAATGAGGTTGGCATTGTTGATTTGGATATCAGTTTGTGCTAGGGCACTGCCCGCAAATAGTAAGCAAATGGTGGCTATAAAAGCTAGAACAAATCGTTGCCATTTCATGGGTTTCCATCCCTGTGAACGACAGGAATATTGAATATATGTTGAATACTCCACGATATTGAAAAGAGATGAGGAAGTTGTGAGGAAGATAAGGATGAGATACTTCGTTATGTCCGTATAAACCAATTAACGGGGCGGCGCAGTGAAACCGGCGACGGATAGTT
>JBBQAC010000266.1:0-5706 GCA_038315915.1 Phormidesmidales cyanobacterium | reverse complement strand
GATTCCGCCCGTTGCTCCGCCATTGCCAACTTCACCGCCTCCCCAAATCCAACAATCTGCGGCGTATACAAAGTACCGGAACGCAGACCTCGCTCCTGACCGCCTCCGTGCAGTTGAGGCGCGAGCTGCACCCGAGGATCGCGCCTGCGCACGTACAGCGCTCCGATTCCCTTTGGGCCATAAAGCTTGTGAGCCGTCATCGACAGCAAATCGATCTTCATTGCCTGCACGTCTAGTGGGATTTTACCCAGGGCTTGGGCAGCGTCAGTGTGGAAGAGAATTTGGCGATCGCGGCACATCTGCCCAATCTCTGCCAGCGGTTGCAGCACTCCAATCTCATTATTGGCCGCCATTACCGACACCAGAATTGTCTCAGGTCGCAAGGACGCGGCTAGAGTAGCCAAATCAATCAGGCCGTCTGCACCAACCGGCAAATAGGTAACCGTAAATCCTAAGCTTTCTAGATATTGGCAGGGCGCAAGCACCGCGCTGTGTTCGGTCTGAACTGTAACAATATGCTTGCCATCGGGCATATAGGCTTCCGCCACCCCTTTAATCGCCAGGTTATCGGCTTCAGTCGCACCGCTGGTAAAGACAATCTCTACCGGCTCAGCGTTAATCGCCGCAGCTACAATCTCTCTTGTTTTTTTGACGCCCGCCTCCGCTTCCCAGCCGTAGGAATGGTTCAAGCTGCTAGGGTTGCCAAAATAGTCAGTAAAGAAGGGCAGCATAGCCGCCAGCACCTGCGGATCGACCGGCGTAGTGGCATTGCAGTCCAGATAGATAGGACGATCAGGGCTCATTCGCGGCTGGCTCCCTGCGGGACAAAGCGGTTGAAAACGCCAATTGCTTTGTAGCGACCAAAAGGTGTTTCGGTCTCGTAGGTGCTGAAAAAATAGCGCTCCTGACGCTCAGTGTTCTCGGCCAGCGCCTGTTGAATTTCGGCGGCGGAGAGACTATTGCCACCGGCGATCGCCCCCCGGCAGGCTTCACTCAGCATCTCTCCGACTTTTCCCAGCCACTCTGCAAATCCCTCTGGCTGACAAAGGGAAGCCTGTGCTTCAGTGGACATGGTTTGCGAGAGATAGGCGGCATAGTCTTCTTTCGTAGGATTGGTCACGACCAGCGCGCCGCCCAAGGCAACCAGTGACAAAAGTGCTAGAGAAGAGAAAATTTTCATCAGTTAAAACCCTCAAATAAGTCGAGATCAATTCAAAAATATTAAGAGTGTGAGATCTCAAGCCTAGATCTACTGTAGCGCTGCCGCTGATAACCCTGTAAAGGTTTAAGGTATGAATACATCAGCTCACGCAATTTTTAATCTGGCGCTGCTGGGCCGAAAGGACAGGCCGCAGTGGAATCCTCTAATTATCTGGGGGGCGCTGATCCCAGATCTGGCCATGTTCGGCTTCTATTTTTGGCTGAGCGCAGCTACGGATATTCCTGCCCGCCAAATTTGGGATGTGGAGTATTTTCGCCCTTCCTGGCAGTTGCTTTTTGATTTTTTTCATTCGATTCCGCTGGGCTTGCTTGGCCTGAGCGTGATGCTGTATGCGCAGCGTCAGGGGATTGCCCTGCTGTTTGCCAGCATTGTTTTACATGCGCTAGAAGATCTGCCGGTACACCATGACGATCCTCATCGTCACTTTTGGCCCTTGAGCAATTTCCGCTTTGAGAGTCCGATCTCTTATTGGGATCCCAATCACTACGGCGCGATTGTAGGCACATTGGAAACAGGACTCATGCTGATTGCCAGCATTTATGTTTTCAGACGGGTGCGATCGCGCTGGGCTAAAGGACTGCTGATTTTAGCCAACGTGCTGCCCTGGCTGGCGCATCTACATTTTTCTAGACTCTGAGGGAGCATAGCAAAGCGCTGCTCAGAGTGTTGAGACGCACTCTTCAGGGATACCTGCGGTAGCCGCCACCAGGCAACTGACGGAAAAGCATGGTGTTCGCGGTGGTAGCCAAAGTGATAGCAAGCGAGCAGAGAGAATATATTTGGCCAATAAAGGCTGTTGGCGCATAGCGGCGTGCTGTAGGTATCGCTCAGCTCACGGTGCACTAAGTACGTGCCAAAATAAAATAGCTGCACCGAGCTTAGCAGCGCCGGAATCGCCCAAAAAAACAGCAGGTTTGCTTCGGGCACACCCATGACCCGGTACAGTCCGTTATAAATCACAACAATGCTGACCGCCTGCTGCACCGTCCAGTAGCTGCGCATAAACCGGCAGTACCACAGCACCGGATGGGTATACCTGCCGTTGTGAAAGTCGGGATCGTAGTGGCTTGCAGGAAACTGATGGTGCTGGGCATGGGCAGTGTGCAGCTTATCGTAAGGAATGAAACCATAGAGCAGCAAAGCCATCTCACCCAGCGCGCGGTTGATTTTGGGATGCCGGGGAGCGATGCTTCCATGCATGGCGTCATGGCCAGTGACAAAAAGCCCTGTGTATAAAAAAGTAAACCAGGGAACCAGCAGCGTACAGCCCAAGGAGCCAATCGCCTCCGCGCCCAGGGCAAAAGCGGTGAAAAAACTGGTGGCCCAAACGAGCAAAATGAGCAAGGCGATCACGATACCGGCATAGGGGGCTAGCCGACTACAAAAGAGAGAAAAGTACTGTCTGATGGGATCTGCCTGAAAGATAAAACCACTCTATACACCGATTTTTGCGCCGATAGCAAAGCACTATGACAGATTCAGCGGATCTACATCAATGGTAAGGCTAATACCTTTTGCCGTTTGACGCAGCAAGTTGGTGAAATCGGGCAGCGGCGTCTCAGGAGCGCGCTTGAGTAAAATGTGCCAGCGATAGCGGCGGGCCACCCGCAAAATTGGGGCGGGAACAGGCCCAAGCATGTCCCAGGGCTCATGCCCTTCGAGGGCTGGTGCCTGAAGGGTCATGAGCTGGTCGGCTACCTGATGAGCTGCTTTTTCGGTGGCGATCGCCGCCAGCCCACTAATGCGAAACAGCACTAGATGGCCATAGGGCGGATAGTTCAGGGCCGCGCGATCGCTCAGCTCCGTTTCGATAAAATCCCCATAGGCTGCCAGCAAATCGGGCGGCTGACTGGTGACCTGACTAGCTGGCTGACTAGATAGCTGATCGTCAGACCGAACCAGCGCCTTTACCGCGACATGCTCAGGGCTATAGGTTTGCACAATCACGCGCCCCGGCTGCGCCCCCCGGCCTGCCCGCCCCGCCACCTGCGTCATCGTTTGAAAAGCCCGCTCGCTGGCCCGGTAGTCCGGCATAAACAGCAGCCCGTCCGCTGCAATCACCCCCACTAAGGTCACCTGAGGCAGATCGATACCCTTAGTCAGCATTTGCGTGCCCACCAGCAGGTCGGCCCCACCCTGGGCAAATCGGGTGAGCAAAGCGCGGTGGGCTCCCTTATTGCGAGTAGTATCACTGTCAAAGCGAATACAGCGGGCCTGAGGCAAGTACTTTGCCAGGTCGTTGACAACGCGCTGGGTGCCGCTGCCAAAGTTTTTGAGATAGGGCGAGGCGCATTCGGGGCAGGTCTCCGGGTGTGCCTGGGCATAGCCGCAGTAGTGGCAGCGCAACCGGGCAGTGGCCTGCTGATGAACCTGATGAAAGGACAGGGACACATCGCAGTGCGGGCACTCCACTACATAGCCACAGCTCCGGCAGGAGACAAAGCTACTGTGACCGCGCCGATGAATAAATAAAATGCCCTGATTACCTTTTTCGATCAGGGCTTCGAGCGCAGTTTGTAATGGCCGACTGAAAATAGTCCGATTGCCCGCCTGTAGCTCCTGGCGCATATCGACTACTTCAATCGGCGGCAGCGGACGAGCATGAACACGCTCAGGGAGCAATAGATAGCGGCGATCCTGATCTGGCATAGAGCCCGGCCTGGAAGTGTCGGACGCTTTGAACCGCACCCAGGTATCGGCAGCAGGCGTTGCCGTCCCCAAAATCAGCGGGCAGGCTTCTAGTTCGGCCCGCCACCGCGCTACCTGCTGGGCGTGATAGCAGGGCATTGGCTGATCCTGCTTGAAGCTGCTGTCGTGTTCCTCATCAAGAATGATCACGCCCAGGTTGGGGAGCGGTGCAAAAATAGCTGAGCGGGTGCCAATGACGACGTGAGGCTGGTCGGTCAGCATTTGCCGCCAGGTGTCATAGCGTTCGCCCTCGGAAAGGCCGCTGTGGTACAGCAGCACTTTGTCTCCGAACCGGCTGCGAAAGCGGTCGGTGAGCTGAGGCGTCAGGCCAATTTCGGGGACGAGTACCAGCGCTGACTTTTGAGCTTGGAGGGTGGGGGCGATCGCCTGCAAATACACCTCTGTCTTGCCTGATCCCGTCACGCCATGCAGCAACGCTTCGCCATAGCCCTGAATTTGCTTCAAACTTGCTAGCGCTTCAGCCTGATGCGCCGTCAATGATTTAGCAGGCTCGGGCCGCGCGGTTGAGTGGCTACCCGCGCGCAGCACTTCCCGAGGTGCGATCACGATATAGCCCTGATGCGCAATTTTCTGGAGGGTTTTACTCGTGGTGTGCAGTAGCTGCAACGCCTCACTTAGCCACAGCTCACCGCCCTGGCGCTCCAGTTCGAGCACGATCGCTCGCTGCCGGTCACTCAGCAACCCGTCTTCAGCTGTGGGCGCTGCCTGTAAGAGCAAAACAGCCTGCCGTTTTTTGGCACGCGGGGATCGCGGTGGCCTCAGGTAGCTTTTGACCAGACCGCTCTCGATGAGCTGCTGAAGCGCCAAATGCGGCGGGCGATCGCCCCGCTGTTGACGACACAAATACTGCCAGCTATAGTCGCCCTGAGGAGAGTTGCTCAGCGTTGCTATTAGCTGTAGGGCCGGTTTTGATAGATTCGCATTGTTAGCTAAACGCTCTAATGTTTCAGTAGAATTGGGCCGATTCAGACGAATTCTACGCTGTGATTTAGACAGTAATCCGGGGGGTAGTGCAGTGCGAATCACTTTGATCAAAGGCGTTTGATAGTAGCGTGCGACACGGTTTAATAGTTGCCAATACTCTTTAGTGAAGAAAGATGGATTGATGACACTTTCAATTGCTTTCATAGATGAGGGGGCAAGCCCCTCAGGTGGACAATCAGTTAGGCGAACGGCGATCGCCCCGACCTGCTGAGCCCCAAAAGGCACACTGACGATATCCCCTGGCTGAATTTCGCAAGCCACTGGTATCCGGTAGGTATACAGTCCCTGGGCCCCTGGGCAATCGACCAGCACCTCTACCCACGAGTCTGACCACGAGTCTGACCACGAGTCTGAAAAGCCTGCTGCCGTCTCCCACTCAGCTCTGTTCATACATTAAAAAAATATCGAGTTAAAACCCGCTCCCAGGCTTAGATAATTGCCTAACTAGAAATGAGGAGCCGACAACGAAACGTAATAAAGAAAGTTAAACCCTTGGCAGACAAAGCGCCAGCCAGATCAAAAAAGATAGCTAAGTTATCAGGCTGAACAATTTCTTAATAAAGGGTTGCTATAGTTGAGGCGTTGAACACAAAGTTTTTAGCAAAACCGTAATCGATGCGCCGCTGAGAACTTGCCTAGAAAGATCGTCATGATGTAAACCTGATTCCAAATATGACAGCCCCTTACAATTCTGACATAAGCAGTGCTTCAATATCGCTCGGCAAAAAGGCCCTAGCACGGTCACCCGAGACTGACGAGACCGCGATTAATCGTTCAGCGACTGCGGGTTC
>JBBQAC010000336.1:0-3846 GCA_038315915.1 Phormidesmidales cyanobacterium | reverse complement strand
TACGAGCTGATCGAGTTTGCCCTGAAGCGCAGCCTGCACGTCCTGGCAGAAAAGCCGCTGACTCTGGATACTGAGAGTGCTAAAGCCCTGTGTGAGCTAGCCCAGCAGCAGCAGCGTCAGCTTGTGATCGACCATACCTATCTATTTCACAGCGCGGTGATGGCAGGAAAGGAAGCGATCGCTAACATTGGCACCCCTCGCTACGGCTACGCCACCCGCACCCACCTCGGCCCCGTCCGCCGCGATGTCGATGCCCTTTGGGACTTAGCCATTCACGATATTTCTATCTTCAACCACTGGCTGGGAGAAAGCCCCGTGCAGGTGCAGGCGCAGGGCAGCAGTTGGCTTCAGCCCGATGTGACAACGCCGCTTTCTCCCAACGGATTGGCCGATGTGGTCTGGTGCCGGTTGCAGTATCCGAGCGGCTTTCAGGCGACAATTCATCTGTGCTGGGCAAATCCTGATAAGCAGCGGCGACTGTGCGCAGTCGGAGACCAGGCCACGCTAATTTTCGATGAAATGAATCCGGCCAGCCCGCTGACTTTGCAACGCGGCGATTTTGCGGAACAGAACGGCTGGTTCACCCCGCAAAATATAGCCACTCAATCAATTGAAGTCTCGCCCTCAGAACCCTTGAGAAATATGTGCAGTCATTTCGTGACCTGTGTGAGAGCGGGCGGGCAATCGGCTATTTCCTCTGGAGAGACAGGCACCCGCTTAGTTGCCATACTTTCCGCACTATCTAACTCAATGGCGCGCAATGGAGTTTGGGTAGAGGTCATGCCTTAATACAGGTTTATCACTTCAAAAAATTTCCATCCCTAATCGTGTCAAAAACCGAGATCTGCGATCGCTCCCTCCGCCGCCTTAAATACCGCCGCATCCGACATCGTCTCCCAAGCCGTATCGCCAACCTCTCTATAGAACTGTTCATCATAAGGCCGGGTTCGTACCACCACTGGCATCGGCACCGCGTGGCCTAACAGCAACGCCTGCTGCTTAGAATCTAACTTGGACAACACTGAGCGTAAGCTTTGTCCGCCCGAGACCCCGGTGAAAATCGCATCAATATCTTTTTCATCGTTCAACAATGCCGTAATCCGGGTGCCCACCTGAGACATGACCTCGTTGTCGATGCCTGACGGACGCTGATCGACGACCAATAAGGTGACAAAGTATTTGCGCATTTCGCGGGCAATCACGCCGAAAATGGTTTGCCTAGCGGTCGCGGGGTCTAAAAAGCGGTGGGCTTCTTCAATGGTGATGACCAGGGGTTGGGGGCGATCGCTCGGGTTTTTACTCTGCAAAAACCGATCTGCCTTACGCACATAGCTGGCGTGAATCCGCCGCGCAATCACGTTCGTTGCCAGCATGTATGAGAGCATGTTCGACTGCGATCCAAATTCGATCACCACATGCTTACCCGCGTCAATTGTCTCCAAAATCTGGTTCACATAGTTATGAGGGCAGCTACTGCGAATGTACTTCAGTTCCGCTAAGCGGGTGAGCTTGCGCTGCAAAGCCATAATGGACGACTTACTACCCATTTTCACTTCACAAAATTCCTGAATCTCTTCATTGCTAAGCTGCAACAACCGGTTTATCCAACTGCTGCCAAACTCATTGCGCAAAATAATCGCGTTCTCTAAACTCGCCTCCGAGAGATTTAGCTCGCGGCTGATCAGCATCAGATCTTCCACATCGATCTGGTCGAAGCTAATATACAGCTCCTGCGCGTCATATACGCCCCGTCGCTTCGTCGATTCGGGGTCTAGGGTAAATATCTGCACCTGACCTGGGAATAGCTGCCGTAGCCCCTTCACCGTACTAAATTCTTTACCCTCGCTGACCGCTTCCCAGCCATACTCCGAGTGCATGTCAAAAATCAGGTTCACCGCCGCCTGCTTGCGAATAATCCCCGAAAGAATCAGCCGGGTCAGAAAAGACTTCCCCGTCCCGGACTTACCAAAAATACCGTTGCTGCGCTCAACAAACCGATCCAGGTCAATGCAAATCGGCACATCCATATCAATCGGCTGGCCAATCGCAAAATTGCGCCGATGCACATCGTCTTCCCAGCCAAACACCGCCCGAAAATCCCTTTCCGAAGCGTCATACACCTGGCTAAAGTGTCCCGGAATCGTCTTCACCGGCAGCAGTTGAATCGGCTCACTCGAATTCGCCTCGTAAGAAGCTAGCTCACTTGACTTACCGTTCTTCGCGTTCTCACCCGAGGGCTGAGCGGAGCCGAAGTCCGGCGTAAACATCAGCATCGGCGTCAAATCCACCGTGCCATAAGTCCCCGAGCCTGCTAGCACTTCTTGCAAAAAGAGATTCCCCGGCTCCGGCGGACTCGCCACAATGCGCTGGCTCGCCATGCCCAGGGCCACATCGGTGAGCATACAGAAGAAGCGCGATCGCACCCCCTGCACCACCAAAAATTTACCCACCCGCATTTCTTCGACCAGCACATCCGGGTGCAGCCGAACTTCTAGCCCCTTACTCAAGGAGCCTTGAATCACAGAGCCTAACGGATTTGTCAGCGATCGCATTGTCATTCCTGCCTCGGTAGCCACCCAGTAGACACTCAATGGGGCTATCGTAGCGGAAAGCTGACTTTTAGTACATCGGTTCTGCTAGCTTTGGGCACATTTTGCTGAAAGCCGCGCTAGAACTGGACACCGACACCGCCCTGAACAGAGGTCGCTGAATCGCCGCCAATGGCGAAGATGGCATTACCAAAAATCACCAGATTGCTGTCAGTCAGCGTATAGTCTATTCCAGGCTGGAGGACAAAGGCAGTACCATCGCCCACTGGCGAGCCATCCCCGGCAAAAGCGACACCCGCGCCCAGATAGATTTCGGTATTGAAGCTGAGCGGGTAATCGTAGGACACCGTAGGGACAAAGGCCGAACTATCGCCAATAAAAGCCGTTCCGCGAATAGATATAGGCAGTTCTAGAACGTTGTAGCGACCGCTGAGCACTACCGATAGGTTGCTATCGTTACCAAGGCCAAAGCCCGCGCCCGCACCGATATAGCTGCCATAAGCGGCCTGAGCCTGAACCGGCGACTGTAAGGATAGCGCGATCGCCGCCGCCCCTACCAAACTACCCATAGACAATCCGACCAAATTAGCCAGATAACCCCTAAAACTCGTGATCATTTGCGGACTCCTCACAATGAGCTAAGCAGTAGGCCGAAAAGCATGACGCTCTGCACCCCACCGGCTGAATAGTGCAGGTAATAACTTACCACGGGGACAGTCGTCAAGAGGGCAGTGTTTGCATGGGTGAACGAAAACTTGGTTTTGCGAGTTGTCTATTGAGAAATTGGCAACTATGGCTAGCCCGTACCGGTTGCCCTGAAAGACCTATTCCAAACCTGAAGCAGAGGCCAAGCTGGCGGCGTGATGACCGCCAGGGAGACGCTGAATTCGCCAACAGTATCTGGCGGTTTTTAAACCATGCCAGAATCAGGTGATGCCGATTGACCTTGAATCAGCGCAGCCTCTGCTGGAAAAAACTTAACCGATCTGAAGTATTAGGTAATCTTGAGAGTTATGCTAATAAGAGTCTTCATGATTTAGTTGAACTGATACCTCGTGGAGCGTCAGGGCTAAGAATGAGGGTTGGCAAGAGTGTCGTAATGAGCGAGATTAGGATAAAGCGAACGAGGGCTTTATGCAAAAACGATACATCGTCCGATTGAGTGAATCAGAGAAAAGTGAACTGCACACAGTCATCAAACGGCTGAAGGGTAGCAGCCAAAAGGTTCGTCGTGCACAGATTTTGCTAAAGGCAGATGCCGACGGGCCGAACTGGACAGACCAGTCGATAGCTGAAG
>JBBQAC010000065.1:0-17825 GCA_038315915.1 Phormidesmidales cyanobacterium | reverse complement strand
TCCGCCCCGTCGTTGGGTCGTCGAAGTGGGACATGCCTGGTTCAATCGGTTTCGAGGGGTGTTGATTCGTTGGGCCAAGTCATCTTTGTCTTACTTGGGATTTGTTCAGATTGTGGCTTGTCTGATTATCGGGCGAAAGCTCCTACTATTTTCCGGATAGGTTCTAAATGGCTGGCAGCGCCGCAAAGCTACAGGAACTGGAGAGATAAAGCCAAAAAAATTGCCGAGCGCTACACTGCCTTTGCCTGCTTCACCCATCGCTTTTTGCATGCGATCGCGCGTCACAAACACCTGGATCATACTGCTGACGATATACCCCAGGATAAAGGTCTAGAGTGCCTTCCAAAAGTAGCTTAGCGTTGTTAAAACAGCCTCACCGTACAAACTCCAAAAATTGCCATCTATTCATTTAATCCTCGCGAAGCTTTTATAGCGCACGTTTTTTTAACTGCACTTTTGTCTTTCACCTGAGCTGACTCGGTGAAGGCTCAGATGAAGCCCTATCTTTTGTGGGGGAATAATCTGGGCAGTCGTAGGCTGCTTCAGTCAACACTCTCGTAGGATGAACAGCACAGTTCAAACAAGTGTTGTTCTGAAAAAAACGACAGTTTTTGCAAGGTGAAGCTGCTCTGCGAGTGAGTAGCTGCCTGTGCAACTTTCTCAGCGCTACCAGCCGGATAACTAGAGCAATCCCTAAAACCGCCGTGGGAATGCCTAGCGTAACAATAGGCCCAGGCACTAAATGAGAATTATCTGGTGTCGTATCGCTCTCTTTTAGCAGCCGCTCTACGGGCCGTTGTGCTGCATTTTGACTAAAACTTTCATCGGTGCGGAAGTCATTAGCGGTAGAGGACATTGCCTTTCTGCGATCACAATTTTAAGACTGCATGTAAGCAATATTAAAAAGAACAATCCTTATAGCTACACCCCTCTAAAGGGTGGATTCCACTTCGTGAGGGAAGTGGATAGAGGTGAGTTGTGGAAGCGAGTAACTACAGTAAGCCCAAGCTGGTCACAGAGAAATCGTTTTTAGGCTACAAACAATTCCTCTTTCTGTGGGAGTTTTTGTCCGTAACTTAGATCTTAAAATTCACGCTAAACCTAGCCCTTGTGCTGAGCGCAGTCGAGACTCTAATTATTTTGCTGGCGCAGCTCTTCAATTTCCTTTCGAATCGCAATTAGCTCAGCCGTTAAAGATTCAACCTCTGCCTGAAGCTGCGTATCTACGACTGGTGTTGCTACCGTCGTTACTGTTTTAGGTGTCGATGAGGTGTCAGATGAAGGAAAGTTAGCGCGAAAAGATTCCGGCATTTGGCTCATAATGCCTTCGACAAAGTTTCGGGCTTCTTTTTCTGTCAGGGCTCCTCTAACTTCTAGCTTGTCTGCTAGTCGCTGAAAATCAGTCCCTATCATCGAGAAATCATCGGCAGCTTGTTGAGGATCTTGAACCGCTTCAACCGCAGTTGAAGCCGCACCGAGTGTGACCCGGTAGCCTTTTTGCAAAAGCTCAATCAGTGTGTCTGTGTTCATAGCGCTACAGGTATACCGTGTATTGTTTATTGTGCCGCAAACTCAAAGCGGTGGCTACATACTACAGGCAGAAAACACTACTCGCCGATGGCTACTCCCATTCAATCGTCCCTGGTGGCTTGGAGGTAATGTCATACACCACCCGGTTGACGCCATCGACCTCATTCACCACTCGGTTGGAAATGCTCTCTAGCAATTCGTAAGGAGCCCGTGACCAGTCGGCGGTCATGCCATCTTCGCTACTGACCAGCCTCAGCACGATGGGGTAAGCATAGGTGCGCTGATCGCCCATGACGCCGACACTGCGAACCGGTAACAATACGCCAAACGCCTGCCAGAAGTCGTGATAACTGTCGCTGCGGCGGATTTCCTGGCGAATGATATAGTCGGCCTCTCGCAGAATATGCAGCCGCTCTGCTGTCACTTCTCCTAGAATTCGGATGGCTAGGCCAGGGCCAGGAAAGGGATGGCGGCGGACAATATCGTCGGGCAGGTTTACCGCTCGCCCCACTTTGCGCACCTCGTCTTTAAAGAGCTTGCGCAGCGGCTCAATCAGCTTGAACCGCAAGTCTTTGGGCAGACCGCCGACGTTGTGATGGCTCTTGATTTTCACCGCGACGCGCTCTCCGGTTTGCGGGTCGACGTTGGTATCAGCCGATTCGATTACATCGGGGTAAAGCGTGCCTTGGGCCAGGTAGTCAAAGGGGCCAAGCCGGGCCGATTCTTCTTCAAAAACGCGGATGAATTCGTGGCCGATAATTTTCCGTTTTTCTTCAGGGTCAGCCACGCCTTTGATTTTGTCTAAGAACCGGGCTTCGGCGTCAATGTACTCAACCTTGATATGGAACTGATTGTTGAAAATGTCGATCAGGCGCTCTGGCTCGCGCTTGCGCATAAACCCCTGGTCAATGAACATGCAGGTGAGCTGATCGCCAATTGCCTGATGCAGCAGAAAGGCCAGCGTGGAAGAATCAACTCCGCCTGAAAGGGCTAGCAGCACGCGCTCTTTACCGACTTTGGCGCGAACCTCGCGAATAGCTTCCTCAACAAAGGCTTCGGTTGTCCAGGTAGGCTCGCACTGGCAAATGCCGTATACGAAGTTGCGAATTAGGGCGCTGCCTCCAGTAGAGTGAACGACCTCGGGGTGAAATTGGACGCCGTAGAAGTGCTTTTGGGTGTGGGCGATCGCTGCTTGAGGCGTGTTCTCCGTATGAGCGAGCACCTCAAAGCCTTCGGGTAGGCGGGTCACTGAGTCGCCGTGGCTCATCCACATGGTGGAAGCGTCTGAAACTTCGCTCAGCAAATCAGCCGATTCATCGATCAGCAGCGCGGCTTTGCCGTATTCGCCACGTTCGGCGCGTTCGACCTGACCGCCAAGCTGCTGCACCATCAGCTGCATACCGTAGCACACGCCCAATATCGGAATGCCCAGGTTCCAAATTTCGGGATCACAGATGGGTGCATCCTGGTCATAAACGGAGCTAGGGCCCCCAGAGAGAATGATGCCCTTGGGGTTAAGGTGGCGAAGCTGCTCTGCCGAGGTGCGATAGGAGAGTACTTCTGAATAGACTTCGGTCTCGCGAATCCGGCGGGCAATCAGTTCGGAATACTGAGAGCCGAAGTCCAAAATGGCCAGCATGGGACGGTTGAGTCCAGCCGCTTCGATGGCGGATTGGGAGATCGCGGTCGGTGTTTGCGAGGTCGGTGTTTGATAAGTCACAATCAATCCCTTTGGTTCAGAGTTGAAAAAATTACTAATGGGGCAGGAGCGCTGATATAGCGTTGATCTATGGGGGATTAAAAACGGACTAAAGAGT
This sequence comes from Phormidesmidales cyanobacterium, assembly GCA_038315915.1. Lineage (GTDB taxonomy): Bacteria > Cyanobacteriota > Cyanobacteriia > Phormidesmidales > Phormidesmidaceae > Phormidesmis. The sequence continues at coordinate 14,478 of JBBQAC010000065.1, read as the reverse complement.
TAAGAGAGTTGGCCGGTGCTCAAGGGGTGCCTACAAGTTCGCTATGCAAGTCTGCGAGGAAATGTAATCTACCTACCGGCTCAAGTTTGCTTTTTAACTACAGTAGCAAACCTACGGCAGCAAAGTTTCACCGACTCGGCTTTTCACTACAATTTGTCGCTGCCGGTCAAATAAAACGCTGCCCACCTGAACGCTCTGTTCAGTATGCGTTTGGATATAGCGGTGCGATCGCCTATCAATCCGCTCAGCCACAGCCCCATACACCCGATCTACCCAATTGCGCTGATCCAGGTGATCCAATTTTCTCAAGATCTCCAGGGCCGCTTCAGTCGTCGGGCTCGCCAAAATATGCTGAATCATTGAGGTTTCTAGCCCCACCTCAGCGCAGCAGGCCGCCATAATTTCCTGCCGCGCGTCAGCGACGTGATGATGGGTATGAAAAATGCCGCCCGCTAGCTTGATCAGCTTGCCGTGATAGCCAAATAGTAAAATTGAGCGCACGCCCAGCAGCCCAGCTTCCGCCAGCAATGGCCCAATCCAGTTGGCCGTTTTCAACCGGCGATCGGGTTCGACCCCCAATTTGAGCGCTAGATCGAGCCCGTTTTCTCCCAAGCAAAATACCAGATCGCTATATTCAGCCGCTTTTTTGCGTAGCGTTTGGCGATAGGTTTCTAACTGACCGGGCGCGCTTAACGGCTGGGCAATACCGCTGGTGCCAAGTAAGGACAATCCATCGACGACGCCAAAGGCCGCGTTAGACGTGCGTAGCGCCAGCCGCTTACCTACTGGCAAAATAATCGTCACCTGAATTTTTTGACCAGCCGTGAGCTGTTTGGACAAATTGGCCTGCAAAAGCTCATGGGCATAGGTATAGATAGCGGCTTGATCTCCAGCACGACCGATCCCCGCACCGCCCTGTAAGACAATGGGCGCTGACTGTTCAGCATTTGCCCAACTGACCACTGACCAAATCGGCGTGTGGCGAGTCAGGTCTAAATTATCGCCGGGATCGCTGCGGGTGATGGCGAGCGCTGAAGTTTCTGAGAGTAGGGCAAGTTGCTCAATGGGGATATCGGCGGTTTTGGCGGGGTTGATCAGATCGAGGGTGATGGTTTCGGGGGAGATGGCGGCGTTTTGGAGATGTTGGAGGGCAGCGATCGCCCCCGCACAGGCAAACACAGGTAGGGTGTAGCCACTTTTTGGCTCGTTTGTCAGCGTTGGCTGTGTCATTTCTCTATCAATAGTGGACTATGGAGAAAAGGCGTTTCACCGAACACCCTTATGCCCCCTCAAACTGCGAATCCTATTGACTACTTGCGCATCAGCCTGATTGATCGCTGCAATTTTCAGTGCGTCTATTGTATGCCGGAAGGCGCTGACCTTCAGTACGCTTTGAAGGAGCACTGGCTTTCTCACGATGAGATTTTGCAGCTGTTGAAGGAGGTGTTTATTCCGCTGGGGTTCACGCGCTTTCGGCTGACGGGGGGGGAGCCGCTGCTGAGGCCGGGGATTGTGGAGTTGGTAGAGGCGATCGCGCATCTCCCCCAAACCCAAGATTTGGCTTTGACCACCAACGGCTTCCTTTTGGAAAAACTCGCTCAGCCACTGTACGAGGCGGGACTGCGACGGATAAACATCAGTCTGGATTCGCTGAACGCCGAGACTTTTCAGAAGATTATTGGGGGGAAGGGCCGCTCGCGCTGGCAAGAAGTCTGGCAGGGCATTCAGGCCGCTCACCGGGTCGGCTTTTCGCCGCTAAAGCTGAACGTGGTGGTGATCCCCGGCATCAATGATGACGAAGTATTAGATCTGGCGGCTTTAACGCTCGATCAAGCGTGGCACGTGCGCTTTATTGAATTCATGCCGATTGGCAACGACAGCCTGTTTCAGCACAAAGGCTGGATCGATAGCGAAACCATTCGCAGTCAAATCGCTCAGCGCTGGGGTTTGGGCGAAGGCACCGTCAGAGGCAATGGCCCTGCTGATGTTTTTCAAATTCCAGGAGCAAAGGGGACGTTGGGATTCATCAGTCAGATGTCGGAGTGTTTTTGCGACAGATGTAACCGGATGCGCCTTTCTGCGGACGGCCTGCTGCGCCCCTGCCTGCTCAACGAAACCGGCCAGATAGATTTGCGCACCAGCCTGCGGGCGGGCGTACCGCTTACCGACCTGCGTGAACAGGTTGGCGCTCTAGTCGGTCAAAAGCCCGACATCAACTTCAAAATGCGCGAATCTGGCGTTACCGGAGCCTATAGCCGCACCATGTCTCAAATTGGCGGGTGAGAACACGCCAGCCCAAATACTAGAAATCCCCGGCTCCAGCAATGGTGAACCAGGGATTTATCAGGATTCGGTTGTAACAAACAGCTACCCGGCTGAGCGCTTGCTAGTAAAGCGACCAAACCCAATGCAGGCCGCTGCGATCACAATCGACCCCACCGCCGCCAACGGCGATCCTGCGAAGTGAACATCCTGACTTCCTGTCTGCGCCATCAGATCAATCTCGATGCCCTCTCCGGTCACCGGCACTTTGAGAATATCCTCGTGACCTTCCGGCTGAATATCTACCTTCCATTCATCACGGCTGTCACAATCAACCAATTGGGAAACTGAACGGCGTCACGTCTGGCAAAGCGCGATGGCGAAGCCTTCCAAGGGAATCGCCCGCCCCTCGCCTAATCTGCCTACTCAGACGGCACATCTCTCAAATCCTTCGCATCCCACTTCAGCACCGAAGCCTCAACCCCTTCCGTTTGCTTCCGTTTAGAATCCGCCTCAAACCAGGCAATGATCTGCTCATTCGTCAGTGCCTCTACTGAAGTGCCCAGGTCTTTGGCAATGTATAAGAGCAGCTTCCCAGTCGAAAGCGTCAGCCGGGTTAAAAACTTCTCAGGCGTTGTCAGCAGAGCCGCATCGACGGCAGCAGATTCTTCAGCGGTCAAAAACTGTAGCGACATAAATGGGAAAAAGCGAACTTCCTCCCTATCTTAGCGAGCTACTTAGCCTTCCTTCTCAGTCACCAAATAGCCGCACTGATGCTCACCATTCACCAGCCAGTGCGTCCGCTCCACTGAGCAGTCCGGCAGCGCTACCGCAAACATCGCCAGCTCGTGGCCACATACCGTTGGGTAGGATTCGGCAATGTGGGCGATCGCACAGTTATATTCAGTAATTACAAAAGCACCCTCTCCAGCCGCTTCATCTGCCAGATGACACTCTGCCATATAGCCCTCAGCCTGACGCAGCTGCACCAGGGTCTTCATCCGGTCTTTCAGCGGGGCCTCGCCGAGCTTTTCTCGGTATTCGCGCGCCTTGCTCTGCCACTGATGCTTCAGCAGCTTACTCACCTGTTCCGGCCCCAGCGTATCGGCCACCGTGTTCAGCAGCGATAGCGCAAACTGATCGTACTGGTCAGGAAAATGCTCCCGCCCCTTGCGGCTGAGCTGATACAGGTGGTTGGGCCTGCCAATGCCTTCCTGACTGCTCTGATGCTCAATGAGTTCGCTGGCTTCCAAGGTCTTCAGGTGGCGGCGAATGCCCTGGGGCGTGATTTGGAGATGGTCGGCGATCGCGCCTGCCGTCGCCGTTCCCCGCTTCAGCAAAAAGCGCAAAATGTCCTCTCTAATAGATGTCTGCTGAGTAGAAGTCAGTTGAGAAGTCATTTCTGGCGCAAAATCCGTAGAGCATTACCGCTATGGGCTTAGAGCCCAAATTGACAATAGCGGGTTCACAATACTTTAGAAACACTTTTGTTGCTAAAGTATGAATATTAAAGTAACCTTTAAAGCAGTTAAACAACATCCGCGTTGCTTAACTGCTCCTATTTTAGACTAAAATCATCTGGCTGTCTTAGCACATCCTTTTTCAAAAAAGTACATCTCTCCTTTTTAATCACATGAGTGCAAGCAATCCCAATCAGGGCTCCGACAAAAGTCTCGAAATCATGCGGAATTTCTCCCAAAGCTACGCCAAGCGTACTGGGACCTACTTCTGTCAGGATTTAGGCGTGACTGCGGTCGTGATCGAAGGGCTTGCTAAGCATAAAGATGATTTAGGTGCGCCCCTTTGCCCCTGCCGTCACTACGAAGACAAGGAAGCCGAGGTCAAATCCGCTTACTGGAACTGCCCCTGCGTCCCCATGCAAGAACGTCAGGAATGCCACTGTATGCTGTTTCTCACTGAAGAAAACCCCTTCGCAGGTAAAGAGCAATCTATTTCCTTCGAGCAAATTCGCTCTGAGACCAACGCCTTCAAGTCGTAGCGTAGGTTGCCGCGCCAGTCAGCCCCTGTCCAAACTTTTGTCTACTTTTCATTTCGCTTTATGCCTTCTGCTCAAAACTCTTCCGCCCCTACAGGCGTTTTGCCGTCCATGAGTTCTAGCGTTCAGTCTGTCGTTAGTCAGCCTTACAAATACGGCTTTGTCACCGATATCGAAGCCGATTCATTCCCGCGTGGCCTCAGCGAGGAAGTAATTCGGGCTATTTCAGCGAAAAAGAATGAGCCTGAATTCATGCTGGATTTCCGGCTAAAGGCTTACCGCCGTTGGCTAAAGCTAGAAGAGCCCAACTGGCCAAACGTCACCCATCCGCCTATCGACTACAACCAAATAGTCTATTACTCTGCGCCCAAGCAGGCCGAGAAAAAGCTGGGTAGTCTCGATGAAGTCGATCCAGCGCTGCTGGACACCTTCGATAAGCTTGGCATCTCTATCAACGAGCAAAAACGGCTTTCCAACGTCGCGGTAGACGTTATTTTTGACAGCGTTTCAATTGCGACTACGTTCAAAAAAGATTTAGCCAAACATGGCGTCATCTTTTGCTCTATTTCTGAAGCGATTCAGGAGCATCCAGAGCTAGTGAAAAAGTATATTGGCTCTGTGGTTCCGGTGGGTGATAACTACTTCACAGCGCTGAATTCGGCAGTCTTTACAGACGGTTCTTTCGTCTACATTCCAAAGGGCGTAAAATGCCCGATGGACTTGTCTACCTATTCCCGCATCAACAACGGCTACTCAGTTCAGTCGAGCGCACGCTAATCGTGGCTGAAGAAAGCAGCTCAGTCACTTATTTAGAAGGCTGCACTGCGCCGATGTATGACAGCAATCAGCTCCATGCTGCTGTCGTCGAGCTGGTGGCGCTAGACAATGCCGAAATCAAGTACTCCACCGTGCAAAACTGGTTCGCTGGCGACGAGAACGGCAAAGGTGGCATCTACAACTTCGTTACCAAGCGCGGACTGTGCAAAGGCGTCAATTCGAAAATCTCCTGGACTCAGGTAGAAACAGGCTCTGCGATTACCTGGAAGTATCCTAGCTGCGTGTTGGTGGGCGATAACTCTGTTGGCGAATTTTACTCTGTCGCCCTGACAAATCACCATCAGCAGGCCGACACCGGCACCAAAATGGTGCACGTGGGCAAAAACACCCGCAGCACGATTATCTCCAAGGGAATTTCTGCCGGGAAATCAAAAAACAGCTATCGCGGTCTGGTACAGGTGAATCCGAAGGCCGAAGGAGCCCGCAACTATTCTCAGTGCGACTCCATGTTGTTAGGGGACACTTCAAACGCCAACACCTTCCCCTACATTCAGGTGCAAAACAGCACCGCCCAGGTAGAGCACGAAGCCTCCACCTCCAAGATCGGTGAGGATCAGCTCTTTTACTTTGCGCAGCGCGGTATCTCTCCTGAAGACGCGGTCTCAATGATCATTAGCGGTTTCTGCCGTGACGTGTTCAACGAATTGCCCTTGGAGTTCGCTGCCGAAGCCGACAAATTACTCAGCCTCAAGTTAGAAAATTCAGTAGGTTAAATGATCAACGAAACTGCCAAAACAATTCTCCGCGTTCGTAACCTTCACGCCAGCGTTGACGGCACCGAGATCCTCAAGGGCGTGAACTTTGAAGTGAAGGCGGGCGAAATCCACGCCGTGATGGGTCTGAATGGCTCAGGCAAGAGCACTTTCTCCAAGGTGCTGGCAGGCCATCCCGACTATGAGGTGACGGCTGGAGAGGTGCTGTTTCAAGGTCAGAATCTGTTGGATTTGGAGCCTCATGAGCGGGCAAATTCGGGTGTATTCCTGGCTTTCCAGTATCCGTTGGAGATTCCCGGCGTGAGCAACCGAGATTTCTTGCGAGTTGCTTATAACTCTCACCGCAAAGCCAACGGTGAGGAAGAGATTGATGTCTTTGACTTTGACGACTTGATTGAGGAGCGCTCTGAGATCGTCAAAATGGACGTGAGCTTTTTAGATCGCAGTGTGAATGAAGGCTTTTCTGGCGGTGAGAAAAAGCGCAATGAGATCCTTCAGATGGCCTTACTTCAGCCGACGCTTGCGGTTTTAGACGAGACCGACTCGGGACTGGACATTGACGCACTGAAGGTGGTTTCGGGCGGTGTAAACCAGTTGAGTACGCCAGACAATGCGACGGTGCTGATCACTCACTACCAGAGACTGCTGAACTACATCGTGCCGGACTATGTCCATGTCATGGCCGATGGCCGCATTGTTAAAACCGGCGGCAAGGAGCTGGCTCTTGAGCTAGAGGCCCGTGGCTATGACTGGATCGTAGCTGAGGAGGCAGTGGCCTAAGATGAGTATGACAGGCACAGTAGCGACTACGACAGCAACCAAGCGCGATGCTTATTTAAAGCATTTGTTGGCTCAGGCGGCAGTGGCGGCAAATGCGTCGGGACTGGGGTTGAATGATTTGCGGGAACGGGCGATCGCTCTTGTCAACGAACGCTCCTTCCCCTCCGGCAAAGACGAAGAATGGCGCTTTACCGAACTTTCTGACCTGCTGGCACTCCCCCTCAGTTCAGCCAAATCCTCAGAATCCTTAGCAGCCGCAGATAGTCTCAGGCCCAATCTAGCCCCATTAGAGAGCGGCTACCGGCTGGCGAGCGTCAATGGTTATTACGCATCGGATCTTTCTACTAAACTATCTGGCCAGGTCTCAGCACTGCCAGAAGGTGCCATCGTTGCGCCCCTTTCTGAGCTGATGACTAATCCTGAGTACAGTCAGCAAGTGAGTGAGCTTCTCTCCGACCGACTCGCACAGGTGCAGGGCGGCGGCGAAGTATTCACCGCGCTTAACACGGCTGGCTTTTCCGATGTAATGGTGGTTTGGCTACGGGCTGACCAAGTGCTCGATGCGCCAATTCATATTGCTAGAGGCGCAGTGGGCGAAGCGATTTCTCACTTGCGCACGCTGGTCATCGCTGAGCGTCACGCAAGCTGCACGCTAGTTGAGTCATTTTGGAGCGATGACAATCAGGATCGCTGCAACAACAGCGTGACTGAATTCTGGCTAGAGGCTGGGGCTCAGGTCGACCACATTCGCCTACAAGATGAAGGCGCTAAGACTTTTCACATCGCCAAAACTGCGGTTTCTCAGGCTGCTGACAGTCACTATCAGTGCACGGCGATAGACCTGGGCGCGCAGCTCTCCCGCCACCACCTGGAGATTTATCAGACCGGGCCGCAGACGAGTACTCACCTGTATGGACTGAGCGCCCTGAGTTCGGCTCAGCTCGCCGACACGCACAGCTTGATCGCGCTGACCCAGCCTCACAGCAGCGCCACTCAAGTTCAAAAGAATGTCGTCGATGATCGGGCTCACAGTGTCTTCAACGGCAAAGTATATGTCTCCCAAGCAGCGCAGTTTAGCGACGCGGCGCAGCTCAACCGCAACCTGATACTTTCTAACAAAGCGAGAGTCGATACCAAGCCCGAACTCGATATCGTGGCCGACAATGTAAAGTGTGCTCACGGTGCGACCGTGAGCCAGTTGCAGGCGGACGAGATTTTTTACTTGCAGAGTCGCGGGATTTCGGCAGACCAAGCTCAGCGGCTTTTGCTCTACGGCTTTGCGATGGAAATTATCGAGAAAATTTCTGTGAACTCGCTGCGGGCTTCTCTGAGCGATCGCCTGGCTCAATGGGCTCGTTGACACCGGCTAGTTAACCTCATTCACTCATACCCCCTCGACCATGACGCTAACCACTGCCCCCAAACCCACCCTCCTTTTAGCGGACGAAGTGCGAGCCGACTTCCCGATCCTCCAACAGCAGGTGAACGGCAAGCCGCTGGTGTATCTGGACAACGCTGCCACCTCCCAAAAGCCGCAGGCGGTGCTCGATGCCATGCTGCACTACTACCAGGTCGATAACGCCAACGTTCACCGGGGCGTGCATACGCTCAGCGCGCGGGCAACCGAAGCTTATGAAGGGGCTCGCGATAAAGTTGCGGCCTTTGTCAATGCGGCCTCCCGTGATGAGATTGTTTTTACTCGCAATGCCAGTGAAGCAATTAACCTAGTGGCCTATGCTTGGGGGCTGAGCGAACTAAGTGCTGGCGATGAAATTTTGCTGTCGGTGATGGAGCACCATAGCAACCTAGTGCCCTGGCAACTGATCGCTCAGCGAACGGGCGCGGTGCTCAAGCATGTGCCGCTAAGCGATACGCAAGAATTTGACTTCGCCGCTTTTCAGAAACTGATGAGCGACAAAACCAAGCTGGTAGCGGTAAATCACATTTCCAACACGCTGGGCTGCATTAACCCGGTGACTGACATTGTTAAAACGGCGCATCGGTACGGCGCAAAGGTACTAATCGACGCCTGTCAGAGCGTTCCTCACATGCCGGTAGATGTGCAGGCGATTGGTTGCGACTGGCTAGTGGCTTCGGGCCATAAAATGTGCGGGCCAACGGGCGCGGGCTTTTTGTACGGCAAGTTAGAAGTGTTGAAGGCAATGCCCCCTTTTATGGGCGGTGGTGAGATGATTCAAGACGTGTCGTTGGATCATTCGACCTATGCTGAACTGCCCCATAAGTTTGAGGCGGGGACGCCAGCGATTTGTGAAGCCGTGGTGCTGGGCGCAGCGGTGGACTATCTCAACAATATTGGGATGGATCGGATTGCTGAGTATGAGCATCAGCTCACGGCTTACCTGTATGAGCAGATCAGCGCTGTGCCGCAGATGAAGCTGTATGGGCCTAAGCCAAATGCTGATGGCAGCGGACGGGCAGCGATCGCTACCTTCACCGTAGAAGGCGTTCATGCCCAAGACCTCTCCACTTTTTTAGACCATTCAGGGGTCGCTATTCGTTCTGGCCACCACTGCACTCAGCCGCTGCATACGATTTTGGGGGTGACTTCCACTGCCAGAGCCAGCCTGTACTTTTACAATACGCCCGCCGAGATTGATACCTTCATCAAAGCGCTCAAAGAAACAATTGACTTTTTTGGCAACATTTTCGAATAGCGGGCAGTATTAAAGTTCCCGTTCTGGCAAGGTATCGATTGATTGCGCCAGCTCTAACGTTCGTTGGCTTTTATTGCTTTTCTGGGAACGCTAGCAATTAGTTAGCTATACAGGCACGGTTGCTTTAAGTAAACAGGATGTCAATTCTCTCAGAGCAAACTGTCATGCCGTCTAGCCCTGAGCAATCACAGGGTCAATCGCCGGATAAAAGGCAAGCGCTGCTAACAGAGTCGCGGGTTGAGCAAATACCAGCAGATTCGACTGCTCCAATGTCGATGTCTGTTGAGCAACAGCAGAGCTTACAGCTACTTTTTCAGCATCCTGCTATCTACAGCGGAGAGCTGGCAGTAGCGACGAAAATTATCACTCACACAGCAACCGTTGTCCTCGCGGCTAACCGGGTTAGCTTTTGGCGGTACACCGCTGAGAACCAGTTCGAGCGGCTGTGCAGCTACGACCACACAAGTGCTACACCGGTAGCAGAAAGGGTACTTGCGGTGGCTGACTATGCGGCTTACTTTGAGACATTGGGCGATCGCCCTGGCCTGGTGATCGAAAACGTTACAAAAGCCCAGCCCCTGGTTGGCTGCTTAGCCCAAGACGATCTGATATTTCATGACCCAGGTGCGTTTTTAGAGGTGCCCATACGCTGCCGGGGCAAAGTCGTAGGCGCGATTTGGTACGAACGCAGCATTTCTCATTGCTGGACCACGCTAGAACATACGATTGCTTTGTCAATATCTTTACTAGCAGCGACAGCGATCGAGTCGCAGCAACAACGAGCGCTATCGACCGATTTAGAGCGCTATCGCCGTCAGCTCAAGCGAGAGACTATTGAGCGCGAACAGGCTGAGCAGGCTTGGCAAGAAAGTCAGCGGTTTATTCAAGGCATTATTGACGCCAGTACCAACATTCTGTACGTGGATAGCTTCATCGACGGCAGCAATTTCTATATGAGCCGTTGGATTAAGAACGTGCTGGGTTACGAACCTGACGAAATCCAGCGGATGGGGGCACAGTACTTACAGAAGCTTGTGTACCCGGGCGAGGAGGCGCACATGGTTGCAGAGCGCGGCAAACTGTCTACCACCAACGATGGTGAAGTGATAGAAAACGAATATCGCTTTTGTCATCGTCAGGGCAATTGGCGCTGGCTTCTATGCCGCGAAACCGTTTTTCAACGCGATCAAGCAGGACGTCCGACGCAGGTGTTTGGTACGGCCACCGACATTACCAAACGAAAGCACGCTGAGGTAGCGCTCAAAGAGTTCAACGAAGAGCTAGAACGGCTGGCAAATATGGACGGCCTGACCCAGGTGGCCAACCGGCGCTCGTTTGATCAATATCTAGAACAGGTCTGGCAGAATGTCGGGCCGGGTCGCTCAGCCCTGTCGCTGATTCTGTGCGATATTGACTACTTTAAGAGCTTCAATGATACCTACGGGCATCAGGCTGGTGACGGTTGCCTCAAGCAGGTGGCCCAGGCCATTGAGCGAGCAGTTAAGCGCAGCGCCGATCTGGTCGCTCGCTACGGGGGAGAAGAGTTTGCGGTTGTTTTGCCCAACACTAGCGCAGTGGGTGTAGCCCGTGTGGCTGAAGAGATTTGCCGAGAGATAGAGCAGCTCAACATTCCTCACAGCAACTCAGCAGTGAGCGAGCGAATTACTTTGAGCTTAGGAGTTGCCTCTATCACCTCTACTGAAAAAACACATCCGGATGTGCTGTTAGCGGCGGCTGACAAAGGACTGTATCAGGCCAAACGCGAAGGTCGCAACCGCTTTTGCACTGGCGAAATAGAATAGCCTTTATCCAGGATCACTTCAGTGCTCTGGCCAGTGCGATTTGAGGAGAGACAGCCTGTGAAAACCAACGCCGCGCGCGCTTTGGATAAGTTGGGCATTGACTACGACCTGCTGACCTATCGCGTAGATCCTGATGATCTCAGCGCTACAACCGTCGCTCAAAAGCTCAAGCTACCCGCAGATCAGGTTTTTAAGACCTTGGTGGTGAGGGGCGATTCCCTCGGCAGGCTTCGCGCTCATTCTAACGGGCCATTTCAGGGCGTAGCGATCGCAGTCATTCCCGGCAACTACCAGCTTAATCTCAAGGCGCTGGCCAAACTAAGCGGCGATCGCAAAGTAGAGACGGTGCCGCTTAATCAGGTACAGCCTCTGACTGGATACATTCGGGGTGGGGTGAGCGCGATCGCCTGCAAAAAGCCCTATCCCGTTTTTTTGGATGAATGGGCCGGGGTGTATGAGCGGATTGCCGTATCCGCTGGCGTCAGAGGGCAAATGCTCTGGCTGGCCGTTGCTGACTATATCCGTGTGACTGATGCGGTAATGGGAAAAATTTCTGATGAGAGGGAGACACCAACCCGATAGGCAGAAAGCTATCGCTGAACCAAAAACAGGTAGCCACGCCCGCGAATGGGTTGCCTCTATAGCGGCTCGCTTCAACCGGCGTAAGAAGAACTTGGTTTATGCAATACACTGGGTCGGTGTGACTTGATCAAATTTTGCCAATCATAAGGAGGCTTATGCGACTGTCTCAGATGCTCTTTGTCACGCTGCGAGAAGATCCCGCAGAGGCAGAGGTTCCCAGTCATAAACTACTGCTGCGGGCGGGCTACATGCGCCGAATTTCCAGCGGGCTTTACGCCTACTTGCCTTTGCTGCTGCGAGTGCTGGACAAAATATCGACCATCGTGCGTGAGGAAATGAACGCAACGGGGGCGCAGGAGTGTTTGCTACCGCAGCTTCAGCCAGCCTCCCTATGGAAGGAGTCGGGCCGCTGGGATACCTACACCAAGGCTGAGGGGATTATGTTTACCCTGGGCGATCGCCGCGATCAGGAACTGGCGCTTGGCCCTACCCATGAGGAAGTGATTACGGCGATCGCCCGCGACATGATTCGCTCCTACCGCCAGTTGCCGCTACACCTCTACCAAATTCAAACTAAGTTTCGCGACGAAATTCGCCCCCGCTTTGGCCTGCTCCGGGGCCGCGAATTCATCATGAAAGACGGCTACTCGTTCCACCCGGACACAGCCAGCTTGAAGCAGACCTATGACGATATGTACGCAGCTTATAGCAATATTTTGCGGCGTACGGGACTGGCCTTTCGCGCAGTCGATGCTGATTCTGGGGCGATTGGCGGGTCGGGCTCGACAGAATTTATGGTGCTCGCTGAAGCCGGTGAGGATGAGGTGCTTTACACCGCTGATGGTCAGTACGCAGCAAATTCTGAGAAGGCCGTCTCACTGGCACCGGAGGCAGTTCCTTCAGACTTTACCACTTACGAAAAGCGCGATACGCCCAACACACCCACGATTGATTCGCTGGCCAAATTTCTCAACTGCTCGCCCACGCAGATCGTAAAAAACGTGCTGTATCAGGTGACTTACGACAATGAGCGCTCGGTACTGGTGCTGGTGAGCATTCGTGGCGACCAGGATGTAAACGAGGTCAAGCTGCAAAATGCGCTGACCAATCTGGCCGGTGACTATGGAGCAAGCGCAATTCTGGCGCTGGAAGTGCCCGACCAGGCCGCACAGGAAAAGTGGGCGGCTCAGCCTTTGCCGCTGGGATACATCGCGCCGAACCTGGCCGATAGCTATATCGCTGAAGTGAAGGATCTGGCCCCGAAGTTTTTACGGCTAGTAGACGAAACGGCGGTACCTCTCAAGAATTTCGTCACCGGCTCCAATGAAAGCGGCTTTCACGTCGTCGGCGCGAACTGGGGCAAAGAGATGCCGCTGCCGCAGCGCGTAGATGTGCGGCTGGCAATGGCGGGCGATCGCGCTGCTCATGACCCAGCTCAAATCATCGAAACGGCCCGAGGCATCGAAATCGGTCATATTTTTCAGCTCGGTCACAAATACTCTGAAGCGCTGGGAGCCACTTACACTGGCGAAGACGGCAAAGAGGTACCGCTGGAAATGGGCTGCTATGGCGTGGGCGTTTCGCGCTTGGCGCAAGCGGCGGTAGAGCAGTCTTACGACAAAAACGGGATTATCTGGCCGGTGGCGATCGCCCCCTATCACGCCATCGTCGTTGTCCCGAATATTGGCGATGCCGACCAGATGGCCGCTGCTGAAAAGCTATATAGCGAGCTGAACGCGGCGGGCGTAGAAACCCTGCTGGATGACCGCAAAGAGCGGGCCGGGGTCAAGTTTAAAGATGCTGAACTGATTGGCATTCCGTTTCGGATTGTGACGGGGCGATCGCTTAAGCAGGGAAAAGTCGAGGTCGTCAAGCGGGCTGACCAGTCGGCAACCGAAATAGCGCTTGGCGACGTTGTCAGCACGGTCAAAGGCTGGGTAGCGGCGGCAGTGAGCTAATGGAACTGATTACCGTTCTGCTTTCCGGCCTGCTGCTGCTGATTTCACCCGTGGGTATTGTGCTCGATCAGGTGGCTGAAAACGCGATTCGCTCGCGGCTGGTTGACGCTGACAGCTTGACAGTCCGGGTGGACAACAGCCCGTCTTACCAGGTTCTGCAAGGTCGGGTAGAACGGGTGCGAATTGCAGGGCGCGGCGTTGTCCCCAGGCCAGACTTACGCATTGCCGTGGCTGAGCTAGAGACCGATCCGATTGATCTCGATTTGGGCGGGCTGCGACGTGGGGAAGTGGTGCTCGACGAACCCCTGCAAGGGGCGCTGCGCTTGGTGTTGACGGAGACCGACCTCAATGCCTTTCTCAGATCCCCTACCGTCGCCAGACAGCTTGGCGAGATTAAGATTGGTTCGCTCAATCCGGCCCAGGCCAGAGAACGTAACCGATATAAGCTGAGAAATCCGGTCATTGACTTTCTCCCAGAGGAGAGCAGCAGCGTGCCAACCGACAATCGGTTGAGAATTACTGTAGACCTAGAAGACCAGGTGCAGGAAGGAGCCTTGCAACTGAAAGCAGAAGTGAGTTTGAGCATTTCGGCGGGCGATCGCCTGACAATTACAAATCCGATGCTCACAGTGAATGGGATACCCGCCCCGCCCCAGCTAGTCACTAGCTTGCTGGGCAATGTGAATGACCGGCTGAGCTTGCAGCAGCTCGATCAGCGCGGCGTGGTACTCAGAGTAATCAGCTTTGCCATTGAGCCGGAAGAATTGTCTCTGGCCATGTGGGTGCGCGTCGATCCAAGCGTCACGAGGCCCGAGACGGCTAATATTGTGCCATAGGGCGAATCTATCGCGAGTTGGGCGGATCTATGCCTGA
>JBBQAC010000068.1:0-17444 GCA_038315915.1 Phormidesmidales cyanobacterium | reverse complement strand
GTAGATTCAGTTGGCGATGCTGTGCCTGCATGAGGGTATCCCCGCCTTTGCACGCTGCACAAATGCATTCATGGATAGCACGATGTCTCATTGCCGCTAGCCTGCCCGATAAATCTACTTCTACGGTAACCCAAACTCCATGAAGTTTTTATTTTACAAGGCCTAAGCGCTCCGGGGCGGGGCTTTGCCCTGACGAGTTTTTTTTGCTGCTTGCTGGGGACTGGATCAGCGGCGCTGAGCGGATTGACGGCTTCGGCTTTGGCAGTGGAGGCGGATCGCTCCTCCAACTGAAACAAATGCGGCAGAAGCTGACGATGCTGAGGCAGAACCGGCTAGTCTCGCTGCTGTAGTCAGCCCAGTAGAACCTGAGATAGCCGTTTCATCAGAACTCTTAGAAATAGACTCTAACCAAATAGACCAAATAATAGCCACTCCCAAGTCGTCCGATGCAGTATTGGCTCAGGTTACCAGCGTCTCAGAGCTGTCCGATGTGCAGCCCGGTGACTGGGCTTTTACTGCGCTCCAGCGGCTAGTTGAAGAATATGGCTGCTTGGAGGGCTATCCCGACCGCTCATTTCGAGGGAACCGCGCCCTTACTCGCTATGAGTTTGCCGCTGGCCTCAACGCTTGCCTGGACGTGGTGGTGATAGCACTCAACGGCCCAGGGCCTAATCTGAACGAAATGGGGCGACTAGAGAAAGAGTTCGCCGCTGAGCTAGAGGCCATACGTGCGCAGGTAGAACCGCTAGAATCCGATGTTGCCGAGCTACAGACCAATCAGTTCTCGACAACAACAAAATTCAGCGCTCAGGTATTCACTCATTTGAACTACACGACCGCAAGCGGCGATATTCTCGCAGAAGGTAGGAATCCGTTTGGTGGGGGGCGCACGCCGGTCACCATGGAGCCAGTCGTGCGGACGATTACCGAAGATCCTGAGCCAATTTTTACCTATTTGGCATGGCTGAACTTTACCACCTCTTTCACCGGGAAAGATCGCCTGGTATTGCAGCTCGCAGCGGGTGACGGTAGCGCGGGTGCGAATGCCTTTGTGTCAGCGGGCCTTTTTAATACGTACGGAACACCCTTCACCCTCTCTAGGGTACAGCAGGACGATATCCCTGTGGTGCGAGAGCTGTTTTACTCCTTTCCAGTGGGAGATAAGCTCTCCTTTGCAATTGGCCCTAGAGTTAACTGGTACAGACATTTTGACAACAACCGTTTCACCTTTTTCCCAACGGGCGCTAACAGCTTCAACTCCAGTGGCAGTACTCAGGCGAACGCGGTAGATCGCGGTGCCGGTGTGGTGGCGCAGTGGGATGTTGCCGACTGGCTGGATTTGCGGCTGGGATACCTGGCTGAAAACACCGAATTTTTGCCGGGGCCAAGGTCTTCTAGTGACCCGAGCCGGGGACTGTTTGGGGGAGCTAATACGCTTACCGGGCAGGTAGGAATTTATCCAACAGAGAATCTCAATTTGAGGTTTCTTTACACCCGCTCCAACCTGGAGGCCAACGCCTTTGGAATTGTCGGCGGCGCGGTGGCTGAACCGCTGCAAGGACTCGCCGATGACGGCTTCGGCGGGCCGCTACGAACAGCCACTGCCGACACATTTTTGTTCAACTTTGACTGGCTAGTAACGGAGGGCTTTGGCCTGTTTGGACGCTATAGCTACGGTAGTACGCATCTGTTTCCGGCGACTGCTGGCCGAGAGGGAGGAGATGTGAACGCTCAGTCGGTTCAGATCGGCACGGCCTTTCCTGATCTATTCAAGCCGGGAGCCCTGGCAACCATTTCTTATGTCCAGCCCTTTGAAGTATTGAACGGAGAAAATTTCCTGATTTCCGGCAGCGGCGATGGCGGTATTCAAAAGGAGGTTGAGGTCTCCTATCGCTATCCTGTTAATTCTAACTTTGCCGTTGTGCCGTCGGTGTATTGGATTATGGATGCTAATAACTTTAGCGACAATCCAGACATTTTTGTGTTCAACTTGCAAACGCAGATCACTTTCTAGAAATCTACTCAAGGAATGACATTTAGTGGTTCCTCAGTTTAGAGAACGATATGCCCCCTATTCATAATCGTTGCCAGAGCCGTACTTCAGAGCATCAAGCCAGCGATCGGCATAGTATTGTTTCTCCACGGATCTTTCAGGCGCTCTATCGACTGCGCTTTCAGCCGCATTTAGCAGGTTATACCCGCCCAGGCTGACAAAATGCTTCATCCAGCCTGCCACAGCAGCCACCCCCACCTGTGGCAAAACACCCGCTACTAGCAGCGGGTGACGAGTAGAAGTGCGCAGCATGGTTTTTGCCAGCGCCGGGAACTGAACAACATCTTGTAAAAAGGGCTTAAGTACTTCATCACCCAATGCTGCCATATCCGCAAAAATAGTAGAGAGAACGTTGTTGATCTGGTTGGGTGAGAGGGTTTGATCCACGCCTACACTCATCGATTTTTGAAATAGCCAGGTGACAGAAAGATTGGGCTGATAAGGCTGAAGCAGTCCAATCGATTTGCTGTCTAACAAATCGGCTTCAAGTGCTTCGTGAATGCCCAGAGCCAGCCTGGGCAAATGGCGCACCATCGCTCCAAAACCACCAAAGCTGAGCGGCGATTGACTACCGCTGCTATCGCCGACAGGTAGTGTACGGCTCCAGGGATACTTCAGTGGACTGTCTTTGTAGCAGGGGAAAAAGCCAAACAGGGCACGGATAAAATCGAGCTGGTCGAGCGGCGTATTTTGATACTCGGGCAGCAGCGTCAGATAGTCTTCAAAGAAGGCTTCCAGGCTAGGACGACTGGAGTCCACATCTAGATAAGTGAACATATAGGTCGTGCGGCCATCGCGCGCCGGAAAAGCTTCCCAAAAGTACTGACACTGTTTTCGGATTGGCGTAAACGATGCGATCAAATCACCGGTTTCGTTGTTCTTGTAACCTTTTGCGCAGGTGCCGACAACAACGCAAGCCGCATCTGGCTTTTTCCCTTGGCGGGCTTGCTGCACAATTGGAGAAAAGTGTCCCATTGCATCTACCAGCAGCCGAGCAGTTAGAGATTCGGACACCTGTACCTGAATGCTGACGCCGTTAGGATGTATCGTTGCTGCCTTGAACGGAGTCTGTTCTAAGAGCGTGCCGCCGCTGGCGAGAAACTTTTGCTTGAGTTTTTCTAGCAGATACACCGGATTCACGCCGATATTGAGCACATCTGTGACCCAGAGTTCCTGACCGCCATTGAAAGCAATTCGAGCAGGGCTGTATTGAGTGGCGATCGCCTCCCCCAATTCCTCCTCACTCAGCAAGCCCAATTTTACAAATGTCTCCAGCTCACGCCGCGAAATATTCCACTCCTGCTCGCGCCCGCGCAGCTCTCCTCGCTCTAACAGCACCACTCGCCAGCCTTTACCCGCCAGCGCCGCCCCCAGCAGAATACCGAGCGTTCCCCCGCAGATGGCCACATCATAATCAACCTGTTCTAAAAGCTCAGCCTGCTCAGTGATAACCGTTGGGAAAGACCGCTTGCCAGCCTTGTAAGTGCTCCACAGCTCATCAGCCTTCTGAAGGCCAATCAGCGGATTGCCCGGTATGTAAGATAGTACTTTCTCGGTTTTGCTCATACTTACAATTTGGGGAAATGTTCCATGATTTCTATGTCCAACCTTCCGCAGACAAAATGAGCCTAGCCCCAGATAGACGACTCATCTAACCTTATATCTGCTAGCAGCGATTTAGCCTACTTATTTTGGTGAGTAGCCGACCAGCGTTAGTTCAGTAGGGTGTCGAGCGTTCCTTTGGTGGTGTCGGCAGCAGATGAGTCACCTTGGGCGTTGTACAAGGCAATCGCTTGCTCCAAATCGGCCTGCGCCTGCCCGCGATTGCCAGACTCAGCTTGAATTATTCCTCTAATGTAGTAGGCTTTAGCGTTGCGGGGATTGAGCGTCAGCACCCGCGTCAGGACTCGGTCTGCTTCTACATAGTTGCCCTGATCGAGAAAGGTTTGAGCCTGCTCCAAATAAACCTGCTCATAGTCAATCCCTCTAAAGCGCCTTTCTAGCGTGGAGATAGCGCGGAAGCTGTCGGTGCGATACCCGTAGACCGCAGGTGCTGGCACAATTGCCTGACGAACTTCGGTGTTGGTGATGGTTTGGAGTGATCGCCCGCTGGCCAGTGATTGGGCGATCGCAACGGCCAATCCTTCGCCCACGCTCACGTTAAATTCTACAATTCTGCCGGAGGTTGTGCCCAAGCCGCCAAAGCCTGAAGCCGGGCCGAGCACGGCTAAATTTTCTTTTTCCTGGGGTAGCGTATGGCGAAACCCGTAGTTAAATATTGGCATCTGCCCAAAGTTGAGCAGTCGCAGCGCCGTTTCATCGACCCGTTCATCCAATCCCTCAATGCCGCCGCGATCATCTAGATGGTAGCCAAAGGTGCCCAGCGCCTCATCTGGAGGTACGCCCCCGGCGGCCATTAGCGTTGCCGAGAGTTCGTCAACCGGATGAGCAATCTGTCCGGCGTTGCGGATGTATAGTTCGTCCATGACCTCTACGCGCGGCACGCCAATTTTCTTGAAGAGCGTTTCTATCTGACTGGCGACTGCCCGCATCTCTGCCGTCGGCTGAGCGCCCGATCTGCTGAGCTGCTTTGCCGTCTCAGCATCGGCGTAAAACAGCAGCGCATTAAAGCTCAGCCGGTCGTGCAAAATGGCGATGTTTGCCCGGTCAAACAAAAAGCCAGACGACTTGATGTCGTATTCTTTACCCAAATAGCCATGAACCAAAATGCTAAAGGCAAGCGATCGCACGTCGGCAGAATCTGGCGTACCCCGATACATCAGCTTAGGATTACCGTAATAATCCACCATGCTTTGGAGCAGTTCCTGACGCTTGACTGGATCGCCTCCGCTCGCGGCTGTTAGCCACTGCTGCGCAGAGGCATCTCGCGGGTCGGAATAGCGGTAGATTAGATCTCTTTCCATGGCGGCAAACTGCTCGACCGTCACACCGTACAGGTCAATCATCAGACCCATGCTGAGAGCGCTATCAGGAAACCCCAATGCCTCTAGCCCCCGCATCATCTCTACCCCGCTCGCGGCAGCTAGCTCACCGCTTTGGCTACTGTCAATAAACTGCTGGGCAGCGTAGGTTCGCCCGTTAGCAGTAAAGCTACACACCCGTGAGCCCGCCGTTTGTACCGGGCCCAGGATCACCTGACCGATCACGTCTATATCGCTACTTTGCAAGGCCCGAGCGAAATGTTGTGAGACTACAAAGCGATCCAGGGCAATGGTGTTGACCCGCCCTAAGGTCAAAAATTCTTGATAGAGACGGCTGGGCCGACCAAACGTTCCGTACTGCGATCGCAAACTAGCGGGCACCTGATTGCGATCCAGGTAAGCCAGACCCCCTCTAACCAGGTGGCCACCAATGCCCCTGCGCGTATCGCCCTCAGTGACCAAAGCGACTCGGTCACTGAGCCCGCTGGCTCGCAGCTCTCGCTGTACCTTTAGCGCCGTCATAACGCCAGGTACTTCATCACCAAACACAATCACATCGTAGCTAGAAGCGTTGGCAATCACCGGGCAAGACGCACTCTCGGCAGTGACAGCCTCAGGCTTAGAAATCGCTAGCTCGGTTTGAGCGACGGCAGGAAGCGCTATCTTTATGCTCGCTACCAACGCTACGCCAACACAAAAAGAAAGTAAGTACCTTCTCATAAATTAATGCAATGGCGCTAGACCAAGAGGCAAATAAACAAATAAAAGACGCCGACATCAGCGCTCCCGTACAAGAATACAGGGCTACTGACCCCTCTCAGGAGATTGGGGATCCTATTTACACACACTTCAACACCGCCCGTGTAGTCTGGTAGGCAGACGAGCTTAGGAGACTTAAGCAATGGCGCAGATTGGTGTAGCAGTAGTAGGGACTGGGTTTGGGCAGAAGGTGCATATTCCAGGCTTGCAGGCGCACCATCGGACAGAAGTAGTAGCGGTGTGGAACCGCGATCGCGCCAAAGCCCAAAAGGTCGCTGATGACTGCGGGGCTGAGTTTGCCAGCGATCGCCTCACCGACATCCTCGCTCAAGACACCGTCCAAGCCGTCACTCTGGCCACACCGCCTTTTGCCCACTACGACATGGCTTGTGAAATTATCAAAGCCGGTAAGCATCTCCTCCTAGAAAAGCCCGTGACGCTCTCAGTGGGTGAAGCCAAGCATTTGCAGTCTCTGGCAGAAGAACACCACGTCGCCGTTGTGCCCGACTTCGAGTTTCGCTATATCCCGGCCTGGCAGCACTTTGCTGAGCTGCTGGTGCACGGCGCGGTAGGGGAAAAGCGACTGATCAAAATTGACTGGCTGGCCTCTAGCCGGGCCAATCCGCAGCGGGCTTGGGACTGGTACGCGCAGAAAAAGCTGGGCGGCGGCGCGCTGGGCTCTATTGGCTCCCACACCTTTGACTATGTTAACTGGCTGTTTGGCCCTGCCACCAATATCAGCGCTACGCTCAGTACGTCGATTTCGCAGCGGCCCGATCCGGATACTGGGGAAATGAAGCCGGTCGATTCTGACGATGTCTGTGCGATCGCTCTCACTCTCGCTAGCGGCACACTCTGTCAAATCACGCTTAGCGCCGTCAGCTACGCCGGACGCGGCCATTGGATAGAAGTGTATGGCGACAAAGGCACGTTAGTAATCGGCAATTCCAGACAGACAGACTATGTCAATGGGTTCAAAGTATTTGCCAGTGAGCAGGGCGGCGAACTTAAAGAAGTTTCTACACCAGAGCGGCTGAATTTTCCCAAGATGTATAGCGACGGGCGGATTGCGCCGTTTGTGAGAGTGGTGGATCACTGGGTGAACTGCATTGATACGGGTAGAGCGATCGCCCCCTCTATGGCCGAAGGCGTTTACTCCCAGCTTCTGATGGACTTAACCCACCGCTCCCACGAAGGCAAAACTCAGCTATCGGTTCCTACGCTTTAGCGGGCCATGCCGAATTCACTATACTGAAGCTAGGTTGTCATCATTGACAAATGCCAATGCGCTTCCTCAACCTGTTAGACCTCAAACCCATCAGATCAGACAACGGGGCTCAGCGTAGAGCAGATTTCAGCGCTCAAGTAGTTTGGCTGGGCAAAACAAAACTGGACGGTCAGTTCCAGTATTCAAGTCTATCGTTACCATATTAAAACGTTCTCTACGGGAGATTAATAATGTCCAGTCAATCAGACAAAAAGGCATACGAAAAAACAGCCGAGGCCAAAATGCAAGCGTTAGGGGCGCAAATTGATGCGCTTCAGGCCAAGGCAGACGTAGCCAAAGCAGAGGCCAAGGTAAAGTATCAGGAGCAAATCGCGGCTTTAAAGACGAAGCAAACAAAAGCCAAGGCGCAGTACGCAGCGCTGCAAAGCTCAGCCGGTAGCGCCTGGGAAGAAATGAAATCAGGCGTAGACTCAGCCTGGCAGGAACTGCAAATAGCCTTTGAAAAAGCTAAGTCTGAATTCGACGCCTAGCACTGGTAGCGTTTAACAGAATACGATTTCGTTTTGCATTAGCCGATGCGCTTTCTCAATCCTAAAACCGACTTTGCGTTTAAAAAGATCTTTGGCTCAGGGCAGAGCAAGGACGTTTTAATCAGCTTTCTTAACGCCCTGCTCTATGAAGACCAGGCGGTGATCGAAGACCTGGAAATTATCGATCCCTATCAAGCCCCGCAGCTAAGGGGAATGAAAGACACCTTTTTAGATGTCAAAGCCACAGTCACGGGTGGCAAAACCATCATCATCGAAATGCAGGTGCTCAACGTCGTCGGCTTTGAAAAACGAGTACTTTACAACGCCGCCAAAGCCTTCTCAATTCAGCTCGAGCGGGGCCAAACCTATGCCAGACTCAATCCGGTCATTGCGTTAACCATCACCGACTTTGACATGTTTCCGGAGAGTTCTAAAGTCATCTCCCGCTATGGACTCAAAGAAAAAGAGGATCTCACGACCTATTCGGATGATATCGAGCTGGTGTTTGTCGAACTGCCCAAGTTCACAAAGTCATTAGACGAGCTGACCACCCTAGCTGATCGGTGGATTTACTTCCTTAAAGAGGCCGAGAGCTTAGAAGTGGTTCCGGCCTCGTGGCAGGGCACGCCTGCCTTTGAAAAAGCGTTTCAAATCGCCGAGCTGAGCAATCTCAGCCGGGAAGAACTAGACGTCTTTGAGCGCAAGCAGATATTTTTGCAAGACAGTCGCAACGCGGTGCTTAAAGGTATCGAGCAGGGCATTGAGCAGGGTATTGAACGCGGAGAACGGCAGAAGGCTCTAGCGATCGCCCAAGCCCTATTAGACGTTTTAGATGTCGAAACCATCAGCTCAAAAACCGGCTTGAGCGTAGCAGAAATTTCATCGCTCAGGTAGCGTGCCCGAAATGCCAGCGATCGCCCGAACCAGCTTGTGGCCTGAGGAATGAATACTGGCGTCAGTCTCTCAGCGGCTCGCTAGCTTCAAACGGCTGCGAAAGCTGCTCACTCAAACTCATTGGCAGATCCGCGTAGTGAGAAACCACACCTTGGCTGATACCTGCAATAAGTCCCAAAGCAGCAGGCAAAAGCAGAGAAGCCAAATAATTCATAGAGACCAAACCCGAGCGACAGGGTTAACTCTCTCAATTCTATGGACAGTTTTTTGTAGCTAGCTTAACTGTTTTCAACAAAACTGCTCAAGAATATGTTTTTACTGCATAGAATGGATGCGCTTTTAGTCGATCAGCGATAGGGCGTCACGGAGAGTAGGCATCTTGGCTAAGATCTGGCCCCTGGCTACTCTCTTTGCCCAAGCAGCAACTGGCCAGAGTACAGGCAGAAACGCGATCGCCTAATACCGTGTACTAAAGTCAGCCCACAGCGCAGCCTCGTGAGGAATGACGATCTGTACATCTTCAGGGGTCGTAGTCTCGGCAGTCTGAGCGAGGCTAGTACGAACCACGGTGTAGCCCAAAACGAACATAACACCTGCGACCAGTATGCCAGCAATTGCCTGGTCTGCAGGAGAAACCCGAGTTGAAGTGTTATAGCTCATAGCGAAGTCCAGCCTTAATAACGTGCTTTGCTTCTCTACAATCTCATAGTTTTTGGTATCTTTGGATACAGCTTATTTTTATTTAACCTGATTTGGCCGCGCCGCAAAGCAATGAGTTCCTTAAGTGACCTTTGGGGTTAATCTCTAAGCGGCGCATCGGTGGCGAAAGGCTGTAAAAGCGGGTCGCTCAACGATACTGGTATATCCTCATAGTGAGCGATCAAACCCTGGCTAACACCGGCTACAAATCCAAAGACAACAGGTAATAGTAAAGGCGCTAAGTACTTCATAGACTTCTACAATCAAGCTACGCTTTAAACTTCCCAAGTTCTTTGCCTAACTTTTGATGATCACCCTGACTCTTTGGGCTAGCTTCAGGGTCAACACCGCTGTCAAGCGCTAGCTGCTGGACTTCACAGCATCTACTTTACGGACAAATAGATCGGTCAAGAAGGTTATCACCCGGCGTTTACGCAGCTTGATATTAGCGTTTAGCGACATCCCTGAGCGCAAATCGAGCGGCACCCCGTTGGCCACAAATTCCTGCTTGTCTAGCACGACTTCAGCGGGAAAGCGGTAGTACGGAAAGATTTCATCAGGCGGTAGAGCGTCTGTGCCAATACTGGTGAGGGTGCCTTCCATATCACCAAATTCGCTGAACGAGAAGGCATCAATGCGCACATCTACTTTTTGCCCGGTTTTGACGAAGCCAATGTCTTTGTTGGGGATGAAAACGCGCGCGACTAGAGCATCTTCCGGTACGATTTCCATCATCGGTTCGGTAGAGTTGGCCACATAGCCCGCCCGGTTTGCCTTCAGGTTAAAAACGGTGCCGCTAACTGGGGCCGTCAGCGCCTGATATTTGCTGTTTTGCTCTAGCTGGGCAAGCTGGCTATTAAGCTCTGAGAGCTGTCGGTCGTTCTCTAAAATGCGCTGGGTGATCTGGCTGTCAATTTCAGCGATTCTTTGGGCGTTGACCGAAATCCGATCTTGTAGCGTTTCTTGAGACTCAAAGGAAGTGCGCGAAACTTCCTGCTCGGCTTGAGAAATCTGAAAATTCAGCCGGTCAATTTCCTGCTGAAGCGTATTGACCTCGGTTTGCTTGTTGTTGACCTCCTGCTCCTGCTGTAGGTAGGAAAGTCGGGCTACGGCTCCTTTTTCGTTGAGTTCTCTCAGGCTCGCTAAAATCTCCTGGTTGATTGCCAGATCGCTTTTAGCGTTGTTGAGCTGTATGCGGGTTTGGCTAAGCTGCTCACGGAGCTGGTCGGCCTGCAACGTGTTGATGCGCTGCTGTGAATTCAGGCGAGCCTGAGCGGTCTCCAGACGATTTTGCTGGTCTGCATCGAGCCCTGCTGCATTGCCACTGATTTGGGCTTGGTACAGACGGTTGCTGGCGAGCAGTTCGGCGCGATCGCGTCCCCGCTGCACCAGATCAGGCGATACCCCGGTGGGGGCGATCGCGTTCACCGAGCCCGATAGCTGCGCCCGGTAGTAGGCACTTTCAGCCTGCAACTGCTCAACAATCTCCTGGTTCGACGATAGCTGCGCTTCGGTCGCCGTTTCATCAAGAGTGGCCACTATCTGACCTTTCTCGACCTGTTCTCCTTCTGTGACCAAAATTTCTTCGACCACACCGCCGACCGGAGCCTGCACGACCTGCACAACCCCTTCAGGCTCTAGCTTGCCCTGCGCACTAACCGACTCGTCAACCTTGACGATGAGGGCCACCAACACCGAAGCAGCGGTCACGCCCATGATGGTAATCGCAATCCAGTTAGCCCACTGAGGCGACTGTCGCAAAATTACTGGCTTATCAAAAGAGGGGGGCACAGGGCTGGCTGGCGCGCTGTCATTGCCATTAGGAGGAATTCCTCCATTACCGTTGGCAAAACTAGGCTCGCTGAGCTGGACGCTGGGCTGACTACCGAGCTGGCCGCTGTATGAACCGTTGCCGTTAGCTGTTCGAGATCTGTCCGAAGTGCTGGTCATGGGAACTACTCTCCTCTCTGCTCAGATAGACAGTAATAGCGGCCTTTAAGGGCCATGAGTTCGGCATGGGTACCCAGCTCAACGACTGAGCCTTTGTCCATAACCAAAATGCGGTCGGCCTGACGAATGGTACTCAGGCGGTGAGTGATAAAGAAAACCGTGCGACCGTTGGCCCAGCGCTTGAGGTTGTGGCAAACCTGGGCTTCAGTGTCATAGTCCAGAGCGCTGGTGGCTTCATCTAAGATTAGCAGGCGCGGGTTTTGGAGGACGGTGCGGGCGATCGCAATTCGCTGCCTTTGTCCCCCCGAAAGCGAAGCGCCGCGCTCGCCAACCCGCGAGTTGTAGCCATTGGACATCTCCATAATAAAATCGTGGGCACCCGCAATTTTGGCGGCAGTGATGATGCTTTCGGTATCGGCTTGAGGATTGGTCAGGGCGATATTTTCTTGAATGCTGCCTTCAAACAGCAAGCTGTCTTGGGGGACAATACCCACCTGCTGACGCAGCGAATACAGCTCTACTTTGCTGATATCGTACTGGTCGATCAAAATTCGCCCCGACTCCGCATTGTACAGACGCGGCAGCAGCTTCATCAGCGTACTCTTACCCGAACCGCTCTGCCCGACAATGCCAATAAATTCGCCTGCTTCAAACTCCAGATTCACATTGATAAGTTGCAAGGGGCCAGAGGGGGCAAAGCGAAAAGAAAGATTTTCATAGCGCACATGGCCGACGATTTCCGGCATTGGGATCTGAGCCCGGTCTTCCTCGGCCTGCTCCTGAGGATGGTCGATAATATCGCTCAGACGCTCTAGCGAAAGCGCGGTTTCTTGGAAATTTTGCCAGAGCTGGGTGAGCCGTAGCAGCGGCTGTGTGACGTAGCCCGAGATAATCCGAAAGGCAATGAGTCCGCCCAGCGTGAGCTGACCTTCCAATACCAGCGCCGCACCAAACCACAGCACCAGCAGGCCCGACATTTTGTTCAAGAAACCGCTGGCAGATCCGGCAGTGGTCGAGGTTTGCACCGTTCTAAACCCATCGCTGACATAGCGGGCGTACTTTTCCTGCCACTTCCAGCGGGTTTTTAGCTCCATATTTTGGGCTTTGACCGTTTGAATGCCCGAGAGCGCTTCTACTAAAAAAGACTGGGTTTCGGCGTTGCGTTCAGCCTTAGTGCGCAACTGACGGCGCACCACCGGAGAGACAAAAAAGGTGAGAATCATAAATAGCGGAATGGTCGCCAGCGCAATAAAGGTGAGCTTAACGCTGTAAATGAACATCACCAGGATGTACACCACCGAAAACACAGCGTCGAGGACGACAGTCAGCGCCGTGCCCGTGAGAAACTGACGAATGTTTTCCAGCTCATTCACCCGGCTGGAGAGTTCACCTACCGGGCGACGGTCGAAGTAGCGCAGGGGTAGCCGCAGCAAGTGATCGATAATTTCAGCGCCCAGAGCCATATCGATCCGGTTGGTGGTATCGACAAACAGGTAAGTGCGCAAGCTGGTGAGAATCGCTTCAAAAATAGCTACCGCGACCAGAATGAAACCCAACACATGCAGAGTATCGAGACTATTTTTCAAAATCACCCGGTCGATGATTACCTGCACCATCAGCGGATTGACCAGGCCGAAGATCTGAACGAATAGCGAGGCCACCAGCACCGTCGTCAGAACACTGCGATAGCGCTTGAGTGAAGGGATAAACCAACCCAGTCCAAACTTCTGCTGCGGAGTTTGCTCGGTAGTTTCGACCAGCAAAATTTCGCCTTCTGGCCCCCAAATTTCTGCAAAGGCTTCAGGGGAGTGGCGGATAATCTTATTTTCGGCAGGAACGCCCAGGACGTATTCGCGGGCCGATGTTTCGTACACTACCGCGAAGCCTTCTCGCAACTGGATCAAGGCGAGCTTGGGCAGGCGAGCGACTGAGCTGGCGGGCACTTTTGCGAGCTGCGGCTTGAGACCGACCAGGTCTGCGACGGCTCCGCAGGCCGTTAGGGAGAGATGACCGAGGCGATCGCGCTGGTTAGAAAGCACTCGCTGCACCACATCGCGCTTGAACGGCATACCCAGGTGCTGCGCAATCATGGCAAAGCAGGCCAGGGCTGAGCCGACATCACCCTGGCCGCGCATGACCGGATACTTGATCGCTTTGGCACGGGCTGAGCCAGCCTCCACAATATTGGCATCGTAGGTGAGGTCGGGGGCATAAGGAATGACCGCTGGCTCCTGGTCGCGACTACTGTTGTTAGACAGATGAGCCGTATCTACTGGTCGGACTGTGAGGGTATTGCCATCGGTTCTGGTCAAATTTCCCGGTACGTTCTGGGTCGAATTTTGGGCGACCAGCCGTCGCATGTCGATGCCAATTAGCCGAGTGTTGGACTGGCAGGTAATCCGACCATCGAACATTTCGGGCAGCAGCCAACTGCCAACCGGATGCGCCGGGATGCTGTCTGAGCTGACGAACCACAGGCGATGGGGGTCGCGATCGCTCAACCTCACCTGGCCGCCGCGTAAGGTCGTGGCAATCGCCTGCGTTTGCAGTTCCCGAGCAGTATCGGCGAGGTCACTGACGCTGCGGGCTTGCGCTTTGTAATACTGGCTGACCAAGTCGAACACTTCAGCCAAATAGCACTGGCTGGCGATCGCCCGAGCAAACCGCTCATGCTCACCCATAAGCTGCCTGACGGCGTGAATCGGGACGACAATGGCGACAACTTCTGAAGAGGCTATAGCGCTTTCGCAGGGCACTCCTCGTACCAGCGAGGCCAAGCCTAAGACAGCACCTGGCTCCAGCAGTGTCAGTGTCATCGGCGTCTTCTGATAGGGGTCATAGCCCAGCAGACGCCCCTTGCCTGAAATAATAACGACGAGCTGGTGCGGCATGGACTCTTGCCGCAGCATAGGCTGGCCGATTCGATAGCGAAGCCTTTGGCTGCTGCCGGCCAGCGCTTCCAAAATAGTTACAGGCAACTGGTCAAAGGGAGAAATTGCTCCCAGTGCTTGTTTGAGTGAGGCTTCGGTATAGGTCATAGCGAGCGAAGCGCGAAGCGCATTGCAATAACTGATTATTAGCAGAAGGTTGCTACGAGAGAGCCGATGGGGCAACGGGAGGGAGCAGCGGACTGAGCAGGTCGCTGCTGAGATCGTCTGTCAGGTTTCTGACTGGGGTCTGCTCCATTTGCTGCTGTAGCCATTGCTGGAACTTTTCTGTCAGCAACCGCTGACGCATCGCAGCATCGAATTGAGCGGGGACAAATTGCTCCAGACGGGCAATTACCAGCCATTCCCCAATCGGTGTAGGGGCCCAAAGTTGACCAGGCTTGCTGACCATCAGCATTCTGGCCAGCGTCGGGTGGGGCACGCTGAGTTCTACCGGGCCAATCAAGCCGCCGGTTTGGGCCTCCTGACCTTCTGAGTATTGGCTGGCAAGGCTGACAAAAGACTCACCATCGTCGTTTAGCCGGAAATAAATTTCTTGCGCCAGACTGGGGTCTTTGGTGCGAATGAGCGAGTAACGCACCTGGTCTAACTGGGCCTTTCGCTGCAAGAAGTAAGACTCTATTTGCTTTCCCCAGCTCTCTTCCTGAAATTGAGACAGTTGGTATTCTCGGATAGCAGCGCTCGTCATCTGCTCGGGCGTTTGCTTTTGCTGCTGACACCAGGCTTGCTGCTGCTCTTTTGAAAACAGTCCGCGCTTAGCGCAAAAGCTCTGTAGTGCGGTCGGTACGTCGTAGGCAATAGGTGCGATCGCCGCCTCTATAATAATTTCCTGAACCAGTTTAGGCATCAGCTGCTGCTGCTGAAGCTTAGCGATCAGGGCTGATGCATCTAGCATCTCCTGGCCAATTTGAAGAATCGCTGTCTCACCCATACTTTTCTTAAGTATCCAGCCAATAGATATATTCGAAGGCCCTTGAATAAATACAGGGCGATGGCGCGTCGTCCGCACAAAAGCTTTACAGAAGCTGTGGGGTGATCGCTGATTCAGGCGTGGATATTGATATAGTAAGGGTATCCCTCCTCCGACGGTTTAACGTCCGGTTAATTCATCTGATTTCTTTTGAGGAATACCCCGGTTAGCCTGAGCTAGCAGAGAGAGTACTGTGGCGCTGCAAAAGGGCATCGACCTCAGCAGGCTGCACGTTGCGATACTTCACATTTTCAGGCAGTAGGCGGATGTTGGGCCCTCTTTTACAGCCACCTAAGCAGCCGACAGCCTCTAGCTGAAAGGTTTCCTGTGGACTGCTAGCCGCTTCAAAAGCTGTCCACAGGGCATCTCCGCCGCGCTTGCAGCAGTTTTTCTTCTGACATAGCTGCACGGTAAGCTGAGGCTTTGACTTCTTAGATTTTGACTTTTTGGATTCGGACGCTTTCGAGGTCGATGGGGTCTCTAAGGGCACCGATGCTTGGGCTTTGGGCGATAGCGGAATGAGCTGAATCGCACACAGCTTTGGCGACTTCTTAGCCGCGCCTTTCCCTTGTTTGGGCGACTCTACCCAGACGCGCACAGGTTCGTTGAGGGTGAGTTCTTGCGGGGCGATCGCCCTCAGCGGTTTCGGCAACTGTATAGTCTGCTCACCCGCCTCCGTCTTAAGCACGATTGCCTTAAGCTTGCCTTTGCCCGACTCAATTTTTTGGAGGTAGCGACCTTGAATAATCTTCATATTTGCTACCATACCGGCGCTGTAGCTTCGGCGCTGACCTTCTACAGATAGATTTTGGGGTGAGATGACTGCGCCCAGCGCTTAAGGGCATTCTATCTGCCAGCGCCGCTATCTAGCTGTCGCTAACCGCTCAAGGATATCTAAGACTGCTAGATTATAGGGATATGTCGCTTATCACAAGCCTATGAAAGTTGCCCTGGTGCTGCTGATTAAAGGATATCGTCAGTTCATTTCGCCACTGTTTCCGCCGGTCTGCCGGTTTGAACCGACCTGTTCCTGCTATGCCCTGGAAGCCGTTGAGCGCTTTGGCCCGCTGCAAGGGAGCTGGCTCGCCGCCCGCCGAATTACCCGCTGTCATCCCTTTCATCCCGGCGGCTATGACCCCGTTCCACCTTCTTCAATCCTCAATAGACCAGCGGCAAAATAGCGCCATAATGGCTACCTTCTCCTGTTTGCTGACGCCTGACTGCTCGGAATCTACCGCCAAACAAGCCCTACGAGGCCGACTCATTGCCCTATGAAAAAACTCTACGTCCTCGATACCAACGTACTGCTGCATGATCCCAATGCGCTGCTGAGGTTCGAAGACAACGATGTAGTGCTGCCCATTACAGTCATTGAGGAGCTAGATCGCTTCAAGAAACGGCCTGAGGAAATGGGCCGGAACGCTCGTCAAACTTCTCGAATGCTAGATAAGCTCCGGCAAGAGGGCAGCTTGACTGAGGGCATTCAGCTGGCAAGCGGCGGGCGTATTCGAGTCGCGCTGTGTCACCGAGAAACCTTAGATAACCTACCGGCTGAGCTTTACAGCGGTGGCGGTGGCGATGGCGGGGACAATGCCATTTTGGCAGTAGCGCTGGAGGTGCAGCAGCGCAGCGATGCGCCAGTTGTGATGGTGAGTAAAGACACCAACATGCGGATTAAAGCCGATACCCTGGGGCTGACGGCTGAAGACTATGAAACTGACAAAATCGATGTTGACGATCTCTATACGGGCATCGGTGAGATGCTGGTGAGCGCTGAGCAAATTAACGATTTGTTTCAGTCGGGGGAGACCGCCTTTGAACCCTTTAATAGAACAGGCGGTAAGTTTTCGCCGAATCAATCGCTGACGCTAATCAATGTGAACAATCCTAGTCATACGGCGCTGGCAACGCTGCGGGCCGACGGTCAGCTCGTGCCGCTGCCCAAACTTCCCTATCACGGCGTTTCTCGCATTCATGCGCGGAACCGGGAGCAGCGCTTTGCCCTGTCAATGCTGCTGAATGACGACATTCCACTGGTGACGCTGGTAGGTAAAGCGGGGACGGGGAAAACACTGCTGGCGATCGCCGCTGGCCTGCAAAAAGTCACCGAAGAAAAGCGCTACACCCGCCTGCTGATCTCCCGTCCAGTGGTGCCTATGGGCAAAGACATCGGCTACTTACCGGGCGATATGACCGAAAAGCTTACGCCCTGGATGCAGCCGCTGTACGACAACTTCGACCTGATTTTCAACACGCAGGAGGGGGCCGACAAGCCCGACCACTGGCGGCGCGGACACGAAGAACTGCTGAGCTTGGGACTGCTGCAAATCGAAGCGCTTACCTACATTCGCGGACGCACCATTCCCAAGCAGTTCTTTGTGATCGACGAAGCTCAAAACCTGACCCCCCACGAAGTCAAGACCATTTTGACCCGCGCTGGCGAAGGCACAAAAATAGTGCTCACTGGTGAC
>JBBQAC010000215.1:0-8052 GCA_038315915.1 Phormidesmidales cyanobacterium | reverse complement strand
GACTCAAACTGGGATCTTTACAACCAGATGTCCAAGCGACTGATCGACGAAGACCAAGTGGTTTGCGTACTCGGTTGCTACACCTCAGCGAGTCGTAAGTCGGTTCTTCCTGTCTTTGAAGAGAAAGATTCTCTGCTTTATTACCCCGTTTATTACGAAGGCAATGAGTGTAGTTCAAACGTTTTCTATGCCGGGGCAGCGCCTAACCAGCAAATTACAGACTCCATTCCCTACTCCTACGAAAACTTCGGGCCGAAGGGTTTCTTTATCGGCTCCGACTATATTTATCCAAAAGAAAGCAACCGGATTGCCAAGGCTGAGCTAGAGAAAGCGGGAGGCCAAGTAGTTGGCGACGAATATGCCGCGCTCGGCACGACAGAATTCATCACCATCATCAACAAGATCAAAGCCGCTAAGCCAGATTTTGTTCTGAGCAACCTAGTAGGTGATAGTATTCCAGCCTTCTATCGACAGTTCAAGGATGCGGGGATCAGCGCCGAAGATATTCCGATCATGGCATACCCCACTACTGAAGAAGAAATCCAGGCAATGGGGCCTGAATACTCAGCCGGTCACTACAGCAGCTTTAACTACTTCCAGAGTGTAGATACGCCGGAAAACAAAGCCTTTGTGGAACAGTTCAAGGAAATGTTTGGCGATGGCCGGGTGACCAACGGCGTGATGGAAGCCGCTTACCTACAAACGTTCTTCATGGCTCAAGCCATGAGTGATGTGCTCGAAGCTGGCGATGAGATCAACACAGGAACCCTACGCGAGGCAAGCCGAGGTCAAGAATTTAACGCGCCTCAAGGTGCCGTCAAGCTAGACCCTGACAACTATCACACCTACCTCTATTCTCGTATCGGTAAGTGGAAGGAAGATGGCCAAGCTGAGATTGTCTTCTCGACCGATGCAGCGGTCAAGCCAATTCCTTGGAGTCAGGCGCTTTATAAAGGTCGTACCTGTGTGCATGCCTCGCCGGATGACCGCAGCGACCCGACGAAAGAAACCGGCAAAGATTTAGAACCTGAATTCTTGAAGAGCTAGGAATCCGGTTTTGAAGTTCCGTTTTCGATTGAAGCGTTGAGTGAAAATGATCTGTTAGCTATCGGCTTCTGAGCTAGCAGGTCAATCTTTCCGCCCTTGTAAGCCCTATCCCAAGTGCCATGCTGGACTTTACTCTCTGTTCGATATTGTCATCGCCGATTTTTTTACTAGCTCAAGAAGAAGTCACCGAAGCGGCAGGGGAAGACTTCGCCTGGTCAACCCTGGCCAACCAGGTGCTGAACGGCATCGGTATTGTAGGTATCTTGCTCCTGACGGCGATGGGCTTGGCGATCACCTTTGGCGTCATGCGCATCATTAATCTCGCCCACGGCGAGTTCATCATGATGGGAGCCTACATCGCCTTTTGGATGCAGGACACCTTTCAAATGGACTTGCTGATGACAATTCCCTTTGCTTTTGTGGGTACGGCGATCGTTGGCGCGATTGTGGAACTCACAATTATTCGCAGGCTGTACGGTCGCCCGCTGGAAACGCTGCTAGCCACCTGGGGGCTGAGTATTGTTTTACAGGGTGTGATCAAGCTGATATTTACCGCTCAGCTAAAGTATGTAAAAGCGCCCGCTTATTTATCAGGCAGCATTACGTTTCTCAAGGGTGAGGGAGGTGCTTCTTTAATCTCAATCTCTTACTACCGCTTCTTCATCATTGTGATTGCTTTGGCGCTGTTGGCGTTGACCATGTATTTGTTCTACGGTACATCCTGGGGTCGCCAAATCCGAGCGGTCACTCAGAACCGTAGTATGGCGCAGTGTTTGGGCGTCAACACCAAGCTGGTAGATATGGGCACTTTCGCCTATGGATGCGGATTGGCGGGGATTGCAGGTGCTGTGATTTCGGCGCTGAAAACAGTCTCTCCGCCGATGGGTCAAGACTATCTGGTTGACTCCTGGATGGTGGTTGTAACCGGCGGGGTAGATAAGCTTATCGGTATTTTGGCAGGCTCGTTTTTGATTGGAGAATCGAACGCGATTATTGCCTTTATTTTGAATGATCCCACAGCCAGGGTGATTGTACTGGGCGCTGTGATTGTGCTGATTCGCTATCGGCCTGAAGGCTTGTTCACAGTTCAAAAGCGATCATAGGTTTCTTATTAAAAACAGATAAAAAATTTGAACTGAACCATCGATAAGGAGCCTTTGTTATGTCGGATGTCGTGATGGGTTACAAGCAGTCGACTTTTCCGAAGCGGCTGGTCATTATTTGCGCGATCGCCCTACTCATATTCATCATCTTCCCCTTTTTCGTTGGGAGCTTTCAGCTCTCACTCATGTCAAAGCTGCTGTTGTTTGGCACACTGGCAGTCTCGCTCGACCTGGTATGGGGCTTTACGGGTATTCTCAGCTTCGCTCACGGCATTTTCTTCACGCTAGGAGGCTATGCGGTTGCCTATTACCTCAAGCTTAATCTTTCATCTGCTAACAACACCTACGGTGGCGAACTGCCAGACTTTATGGTCTGGAACGGCCTGGAAACCCTGCCCTGGTTTATTGCCCCGCTGAAATACTCTCCGATTGCATTCCTGGCGATGATCGGCGTTCCGGCGCTATTTGCCTATATCGTGGGCACTTTCATCTTCAGATCCAAGGTGAGCGGGGTTTACATCACCATCATTACCCTGGCGCTTTCGTCTGCGCTAACGACCTTTTTTGTCAGTCAGCAAGCCTACACGGGTGGCACGAATGGCATCACCGACGTGAGTAAACTCAGCGTTTTTGGGGCTGAGATTCCGCCAATCGGTCTTTATTTTTTGATTTTGGCCTACACCGTTTTTGTGCTGGCTTTGGGCTGGTGGCTCACCCAGTCAAACTTTGGCCTGATTTTGCGCTCAATTAAGGAAAATGAAAATCGCATTGCTTTCTTGGGCTACGATGTCGCTCAGTACAAGATTTTTATTTGGACGCTTTCTGCGGCTTTGGCAGGCGTTGCGGGCGGTTTGTTCGTCCCTCTCAATCGGTTTATTTCGCCCGTTTATTTGGCAGTTGCCTTTGGGACGCAGGTGGTGATTTGGGTCGCCATTGGGGGCCGGGGCACGTTAGTTGGCCCGCTGATAGCGGCTATGTTGCTAGGACAGATCCAGAATTCCGCTGAGCAAGTTACTCAGGACTGGCAGCTTATTGTCGGTGTTTTGCTGCTGGTTGTAGTGCTGTTCATTCCCAACGGCCTGATGAGCCTGTTGCCGAAGCAGCTTAGCTTGTCTAACCTGTCGAAGCCAAAGGCTATACCCCAAACGGATACGGCTATGCCAGTCCCGCCGGAGCAAAAGCAGCCCGAGCCCGCACAGCGAGGCTCCTAGATTCATCGGTTCCATATAGCTGCGGTTTCGATCAGCCGTAGACATTTAGTTTTTACCCAATAGCGCTAACGAAGCAGATGAGAGGCTTGTGCAATGGATGCGGTTTTATCCGTCAAAGATTTAAACGTTGTTTTTTCGGGGTTTAAGGCTCTGAGCGGCGTTAACTTAGATGTTTACGATGGTGAGATTGTCACCATTATTGGCCCAAATGGGGCTGGTAAGAGCACACTACTAGACGCGATCGTGAGTAAATCGCCCGTGGCTTCCGGTCATGTTTACTACAAGGGCAAAGACATTACTAATCGGAGTCCTCATACCATTGCTCGCATGGGCATTGGCCGCAAATTTCAAAACCCAAATGTCTACAACGAACTGACGGTTTTCGACAATATTTTACTGGCGCTGAAAGGCAGTCACGGTATTTTCGGTTCGATCACGGCCAAGCTAACCAAGGCCAAAAAAGGCAAAATCTACGACGTGCTAGAGCGCACTGGCCTCATAGATCAGGCGTTTGCCGATGTCTCATCACTTTCTCACGGCCAAAAGCAGTGGGTAGAAATCGCCATGGTTTTGGCGCAAGACCCTTCGATTGTGCTGCTCGATGAGCCCACGGCGGGGATGACGGCAGAAGAGACTCACGCAACCGGCGAGATTATTAAAAGTATCGCCAGGGCCGACTACTCTATCGTGGTAATCGAGCACGATATGGAGTTTGTGAAGCAAATTGCTGAGCGCATCGTCGTCCTGCACCAGGGCGCGGTGCTAGCAGAAGGGTCTGTGCAAGAAATTCAAAGCAATCCTAAAGTCATTGAGGTTTATTTGGGTCGTGAAACAATCAACGCCGCTGCTTGAAAAGAACGGAAATCAGATGACTGCCCAGCCGCTGCTCGAACTGGATAATGTCGTCGCGGGCTACGGCCCTACGCCCGTATTATTTGGCGTCAATATGACGGTGAATGAGGGTGATATTGCTTGCTTGCTGGGGCGCAATGGGGTGGGTAAAACCACGCTGCTGCGGAGCATTATTGGGCTGAATACGCCGAATGAAGGAAGTATTTCCTTTGCGGGCAAAGATATTACCAAGGCAGCAACCTATCAGCGCGCCCGTCAGGGAATTGCTTACATTCCACAGGGCAGGGAGATTATCCCTTACTTGTCTGTTTTAGATAATTTGAAGATGGGACTTAGCGCCAGTGGAAAGAAGGCGAGAACTAAGGGCAATGGGATTCCTAACGAGATTTTTGAGTTTTTCCCGATGCTGAACGAGCACCTGGATCGGCAGGGCGGATTGCTCAGTGGCGGGCAGCAGCAGCAGTTGGCGATCGCGCGTGGTCTCATGTGCAATCCCAAGATCATGCTGCTCGACGAACCGACCGAAGGCATTCAGCCCTCCATCGTTCAAGAAATTGAAGACACCCTGCGCCGAATTAATCAAGAAAAAGGCATCACAATTGTCGTTGTCGAGCAAAAGATTGAGTTTGCCCGCAAGCTCGCCCAGAAGTTTTTCATCATGAAAAAGGGCGAAATTGTTGAGAGAGGTGTCACCAGCCAGCTCTCAGACGCTTTGTTGCAGCAGTACCTGGCAGTGTAGCTGTTACTCTGCGGCTGTACACAACATATAAAGGGGCCGTTTATCTGGTACCGTTCTACTGGCGACGAACGGGATTTAGACAAACGGTCTCAGTTCTCATGCCTTGTTTCGGATTGAGATTCGCGCTACTTACCATCAGCTTTATCTATACCAGCAAAGTCTGTTTTTGTAGTTGTTTTTACATACTACGGTCTCTGTTAAAAGCTATAGATGAGTCAGCCGTTCAGTTCCATCTCACGTTTGGCGCTCAAGTAACGAACCTATCGCGATCCCACCAGGGATCAAGCGTTCTTGCTTTTGGAGATATTGTTTTCCCTTTCTGACTACTCATGACTTTAGGACGATAATTGTCTCGTTCTACATTTTTTGAGTTTGACCAGAGCCCCGTTATTTTAGAGGAGTATAAACCGTGCCAAAGACTCTCTTCAAGATCGATCTAACAAAACCGATGGCAGAGCAGGAACTGCCCGGTCACAATCGGTGGCATCCTGACATTCCAGCCGTTGTTTCTGTGAATCCGGGAGATGTCTTTCGCATCGAGTGCAAGGACTGGACAGACGGACAAATTAAGAATGACGATAGCCCCGATGACGTTCGCGACGTTGACTTAACCAAAGTGCATATGCTCAGTGGCCCGATTTGGGTCAATGGCGCACAGCCTGGTGACATCCTGGTGGTTGACCTGGTCGATATTGGTGCGCTCCAAGGCGACGAGTGGGGCTTTACGGGTATTTTTTCTAAGAACAACGGTGGCGGATTTTTGACCGACCACTATCCTGAAGCGGCTAAGGCGATCTGGGATTTCCAGGGCATTTACACTTCGTCCCGGCACATTCCGGGCGTGAAGTTTGCGGGCATTACCCATCCCGGTCTGATCGGCTGCGCCCCTTCGCAGGAGCTGTTGAACAAATGGAACAAGCGTGAAGCAGAGCTGGTCAATACCGCACCAGACTTGCGCACTTATGGCGCAGGACTTTCGGGTGATGAGCCTGTGCTCGCGGCCCTACCTAACCCGACCAATGCGGTGCTTGGGCAGGTCGATGCCGCTGACTACGACCGGATTGCCGCTGAAGGCGCGAGAACGGTTCCACCCCGAGAGCACGGCGGCAACTGCGATATTAAAAATCTCTCTCGTGGTACGCGCATTTACTTCCCGGTGTATGTGGAAGGTGCGAAACTCTCTATGGGTGACATTCACTTCTCTCAGGGCGATGGAGAGATTTCGTTCTGCGGCGCGATTGAGATGTCTGGCTACATTGATGTGCATGTTGACATCATCAAAGGCGGGGTGGACAAGTACGCCATGGTGAACCCCATCTTTAAGCCCGGCCCGGTTGAGCCGAACTATTCGGAGTACCTGGTGTTTGAAGGAATCTCAGTGGATGAGTTTACCGGCAAGCAATACTACATGGATACGCATATTGCTTACCGGCAGGCTTGTTTGAATGCGATCGCGTATCTCAAGAAGTTTGGCTATACCGGCGAGCAGGCTTATTTGCTCCTGAGCTGTGCGCCGGTAGAAGGGCGGATTAGCGGCATTGTCGATATTCCGAATGCTTGCTGTACGCTGGCGATTCCGACGGCGATTTTCGATAAGCCCATTCTGCCCACTTAAGGAGGGAACTATGCCCCTGTATGACTACAGTTGCGATCGCTGCGGCCCTTTCGAGGTGTGGCACAAAATGTCTGAGACGGGGACGCCGAGGGCTTGTGTGGATTGTGGGGCGATCGCCACTCGCATTTTCACCGTCCCTAACATCAGCCTAAGTTCTGGCAGCTTGTTAGCTAAGGTTGGCTCACCCGAACCGCGCCTGGTCAAGCGACAGGGAGAACCTGCCAAACCGCAAAACCAAAGTGCCAAACCAGGCGGTCGCCCGTGGATGCTAGGTCACGCCGCCGAAAGGCTGTAGCGCTCTAATTGAACTCATTGGAAGGTTCGTTTTGCGTCGTTGACTTTAGAAGCGTACTTACAGAGTCATACAAACCGTTGACTTGAGTAAGTACGCTTTCCCGGTCAATAGGATCTGTGTCATCAGCGATGCCGACGTATCGCACTTGCGCAGCAAATTCCGTGTATGGCACAAAGATCTCGTAAGCAGATATCTCGTGCCCATAGGACGCTTTGAGCAGATTCTCAGCTTGAATGAGATCACTCATGCAGTACTTTTCCTTCTCGAAGAGCACAAGAGACAACGTGATTAAGACTTTGACTGAGGTATTCTACTTCGCTGCTGTTGTACAGTAAAAGATCGATTGACACATCGAAATGCCTGAGTGCTCGCCAGAGTCTACCGGCTGTTTGACGACGGCTGTGTCCTATCCCAAAAGGTTTACAATCCACAATCAAGAAGTCGTAGTCAGAATGAGGGCCAGCAGTGCCACGAGCTTGCGAGCCGAATAGAATAATTTTTGCAGGGTCAACAACCTCGACGATTACTTTGGTCATCTCGTCGAGTAGGTACGACTGGTCTGTTTTCTGCTTTTGGGCCTGCTGAAGTGACATGTTTTGAAGTGCTTTTCCTTAGCGCTTGGCAACTGCTTATGTCTGATATGGCTACTGTAGCCACACGTTACGATATAGCTACATTAGCTAACTAACGAATCTTGGGAGGAGTTCAGGAAGCAACTCTATGCAATGTTGGCGTAGTTTGTAGGTGATCGCAGTTCTATACAAGGTCATATGCCTCAGGTTTCTCTCAATCAAATGGTAGAGGCGATCGCTTCTACGCCTACGCTGGTCAGTTTCCCTACAGATACCGTACCAGCACTGGCTACTCGCCCTGACCAAGCCGAGCTGATTTACGCAGCCAAGCGCCGTCCCCCTGAGAAACCGCTGATTCTGATGGGCGCGTCTCTATCGGATCTGCTGCCTTATGTAGCGGGGGATGCGGCGGCTTTGACAATATGGCAACGGCTGACTGCTCAGCACTGGCCTGGTCAGCTCACGCTGGTGTTGCCAATGAGCGATCGCACTCCCCCGGCGCTCAATCCTTCAGGCACAGGGACTCTTGGCATCCGTGTCCCGAACCATCCCACTGCTCTGGCGCTACTCGCCCGTACCGGCCCTTTGGCGACTACCAGCGCTAACTTATCCGGGCAA
>JBBQAC010000300.1:0-4847 GCA_038315915.1 Phormidesmidales cyanobacterium | reverse complement strand
AAATAGAGGCGGTGGAAGCGGGCGCGATCGCTCTTCTCACTCAGGCCATCAAGTCCAAAGAAATCATCCCCGAACAGCAGCCCATCGTAGAACTGCGGATCAGTGGCACCGTTGGCTTCGACCGATTGGAGCTAGATACCCGAGCCCTCCAACAGCAGCTACAAGAGCAGTGCAACGCGCTGATATTTCTGCTGCGCTACGACGTGGATGAAGCCGCCTACGCCTCGCCCATCTCAGACGAAGCCAGTCGCTTAGAAGTTGAGCAGGAAGTCTTTATTGATCTGCTGGCGGCCAATACTGTTTACAAAAAGCGAGCGGCGCAGTTAGCTCACGGGCTAATCGACCTCAAAGACCGGCAGATGGCTGGGGAAGGCGAAGAAAGTCTGTATGCGCTGGTGGAAAATTTGCTGATAGAGGATTAGTGGACGAAAAAAGCGCGCTGCTGCCAAAGCATCCATACGCCGCTCAGACCGATAAAGCTAACGACGGCTACCTGAAATTGCTCGGCGCTCATTTTTTCGAGTACTTTTCGCCCTAGCCAGTTAGCGGGAAGCGCTGCGCAGCCAACGATTAAGCCATAGCCGACTAACGTGGGAGAGAGCACGCCGAGTGCGCCATAGGTCAAAATTTTGACGGTGTGAGTAATGCTTAAGCAGGCGGCACGGGTGGCGATCATGCGCTCTTTTTCCAAGCCGTAGCTGAGGTAGGCAGGATTGAGAATGGGGCCGGTGCTGCCGATTAATCCTGAAGCAACAGCATTCAGAAAGCCCAGCGGCAGAAAGTGCCAGGCTTTTAAGTTGAGAGACGGGAGGTTTATACGATGACTCAGTAGCGAGTGGATCACCATGTAGAGCAAGGCGATCGCAATAAATAGCTGCAATCCTTCTGCCTGCACTCGGGTAAAGGCATAGGCTCCTAATACAGAGCCTGCGATCACGCCGGGAATTTGCCAAAGTGTGAGCGACCAGTCAATATGTCGCCAAAGCAGCGCACCTCGCTGACCGTTGCTAATTACGCCGCCGATAGTCAGCACCGGCGCTACTGATTGAGCGCCCAGTAGCAGCGTCACTACCGGAATCAAAATCAGCGTGCTGCCGCCGCCGACCAAAATGCTGAAAAACCAGGCGACAAAGCTCACTGCCGAGAGCAGAAAAATGAGTGAGACGCTAAACATCAATCGACGATAGCCAGATAGGAAAAATACTGGGCGATCGCGCCTGCCTGTGCTCGATCTGTTCTGTTAGATCGCTCAGAACGGTCAGCGGATACGCCGGTTTATGAAGGGTTGTTAACCGTTTCTTAATCATAAGCCGCAATGCCGCAGTTTTTTGTCAGAGCGCGTCAATTTTAGAGAGTTATATCTCTTTGAAATTTGCCTACCCTGAGCTGAGCCCTCACCGGGTGCATTTATACCGACCGAAGACCTATGACAATGACAGCGGATCTGGAGCGGGTGCTCAAAGCCGGTACGGTCGCCTATCAGAAAGGGGACTATGAGGGGGCGATCGCCACTTTCCTAACGCTGACCCGCACGGCCAGCTCGACCTACCAAACAAAGGCGGCCATGGGGTTAGTGCGCACCTACATGGCCCAGCAAGACTGGGGCAAAGCCAAAGCCCTTTGCCAAAAAATCAGTAAGAGTCCAGCCTACTCAGTCCGGCAGTGGTCTGCCAGCACCCTGGTAAAAATTGACAGTCGCTCCGGCCAATCTTCTACAATCTCTCAGCCAACAGTGATCGTCGCCGCACCGCCGCATTCCCTTCAAAATCTCAGCGGCTTTCAACCGATGGCCCTACCTGAAGCTGAGCCAGCCGTTTCTATCTTTCACTATGCCTACCTCAATGGGGATGAAAACCCGGTTCAAGCTGATTTTGAGGAGTCAACTGCGACTGCTGATGGCGAACAGGCTCTGCCAGATGCTGCGCCGCAGAACTGTGAATGGTCTTATGTAGAGCGGTTGAGTAGGGGGCGATCGCTCGGCAAACTTAAGCGCGGCAAACTATGGACAGCGCAGATAGCTGGCGCGATCGCGCTGTATGCACTCCTGCTCTATCTCATGCGTAGCGCGATCGCGCTAACTAATAGCTGCCTGCAATTTGTAGACCAACTGCTACCGATAGAAATACGGCAACTGCCAGAATCCTACGGTGACCGGGCCTGGTTCCCCTTCGGATTGCTGGTAGCGCTAGTCGCTGCTGCCCCCTGGCTATGGGATCTTAACCTGCGCTTAAGTGCAGACAGGCAGGCATTCTCCAATCAAAATCTTCGGGTGTATTCCCCGGAAGCGGCGATGCTGCTGGGGACGCACTGTCGCCAGCGGCAATGGCCGTTTCCCACGCTCTGGAAGCTACCGACTGAAGTGCCGTTGATTTTCTCCTATGGCTGGCTACCCCGCAACGCCCGACTGGTCATTAGCGAAGGCTTGCTCACTCAGCTAGAAGCCGACGAAATTGCGGCGCTAGTTGGCTATGAGGTGGCCCATTGGGGCAGTGGATATTGGCCCTTGTTATCGGCTCAGGGATTGCTGCTTCAGCTGTTTCACCAAATCTATTGGAAGTTGTCGCTGTGGGGAAATCAGCAGCCCAAAAAATTGAGATTGGCCGCAGGGGTGCTGGCAAACTTGAGCTACAGCCTCTTTTGGCTCATCCGGCTACCGGCACTGTGGATCAGCCGACTGCGGACTTACTATGGCGATCGCACCGCGACAGAACTTACCGGCAATCCCAATGGCCTAGCACGGGCGCTGCTGAAGCTGTCCTCGGGTTTGGCAGCCAGCGTGGATCGCCAGCAGTACACCCCCGCGATCATCGAGAGCGTCGCTCTACTGCTGCCCGTATCGGCTGACTTGGCCCGCTACCGGCTATATGGCGACCTGCCACTCGATCAGCTATTTGCCTGGGACGGGCTGAACCCGATGCGAAGCTGGATGAGCCTCAGCGATGCGCATCCGCCTTTGGGCGATCGCCTGACTCTGCTCACGGCCTATGCCCAACACTGGCAGCTAGAACATCCGCAAATGCAGACAGCAGTCCACTCCCGGCGGCGTAAAGCGCTATCGTCGCAAGATTGGTCAGGGCTGATCGCTCAGGGCACCCCTTTCTTTGGCTTAATCTTTGGGCTGATAGTGGGAACAGGGCTGTGGCTAGTAGGCGCATTGGCCCTCGGACTTAACCAGCCCGCTTTAGATTGGATGTATAAAGACAGAGGGCTGTTTTTATGCTGTCTACTGATGGGGTTTGGCATTGGCAATTTGCTGCGGATCAATCGTTTATTTCCCGATTTGCGCCCGGATATGCCCCCTTCTGACGATCTTTCCCAGTGGCTGAGCACTCCAAATCTGCTCCCTGTCAGCAGCTTGCCAACCAAGCTCTCCGGTGTCCTCATGGGTCGCCCTGGTCTGGCTAACTGGCTCGGTCAAGATCTGCTGCTGAAAACATCCTGCGGTTTTCTAAGGCTTCATTTTTTCTCGATTGCTGGCCCGCTAGGCAACGCGCTTCCCTGGCAAACACCTATCCCTTTAATCGGACAATCCATCCAAGTACTGGGTTGGTTTCGGCGCGGTAACCAGCCCTGGCTAGATATCGACAAAATTCGCTCTAGCCGCCTGCGATCGCCTCAGGCAGCACATCCCTTATTTTCTCTTTTACTGACTGTCACGACCAGCGGATTAGGGCTCTGGCTATTAGGACTCAATCAGATAATACAAGCACTCTTTGACAAGATTGCTCACTAGCAAACTCCCTTAAAAAGCTCCATGTAAAGAAATATTGCGAAAGTTGACAAAAAATGTTAAATTTTGGCAGGAGCTTGCTTAGCCTAAGCGTTGAATGAAGGAGTGGTGTTTTGCTGCTGTCTGCATATCGAAGCCAGGGCGCGGGTTCTCCTACTCTCAACACAGCATCTAAGCTAGCCAATTAACTTGGCTGGCTTTTTTTGTTCCGGCTTTATTAACGATTGTTCCTGCTGAAGAGGTTGTGAGTATCCATCTGAAGACCCATCAAAGCTGCTCTAACGTTGAGCTTTGGGGCTGTTAAATCAGTCAGGTTACTGGGAGGTTAAGGTTCCCCTTTACAGCTTTGTCTGACTACAGGCATCGTGATACCTTAAGAAAGGCGCAAGCAAGACTTCGGCAAAGGTCTTTACCCCAAGCCAAACAGATTTGCAGTGATGAAGATGGCTTTTGAGCGCCGTGGGTTTGTCCGTTTCTCACGGGCGTTCTCTGGCCAGTCGATGGCCAGTCGATAGTAGAAGGCAGGTAATCTCCGACCAGCAGTTTAGATGGCTAATCAAAAGACTTAACCAATCTTTTACAGGAT
This sequence comes from Phormidesmidales cyanobacterium, assembly GCA_038315915.1. Taxonomy (GTDB): domain Bacteria; phylum Cyanobacteriota; class Cyanobacteriia; order Phormidesmidales; family Phormidesmidaceae; genus Phormidesmis. The sequence goes on along the minus strand of JBBQAC010000300.1, from coordinate 531 downwards.
GTGAGCGATAGCAGGTTTTTCATATTCCTCCTGATAAAGCATCACTGGCATCCCGCTTTTGAAGCTTTTTATTCAATTTAAAAGTTAGAGGTCATTCTCAATGTCAGTCCGTTTATATTTTGGCAATCTGCCTAGAGATCTAGAGCGTGAAGCATTTGAGGCTATTTTTGCGGAGGAAGTCGACAATCTGGTTTCTGTCAAGCTGATTTCGGATCGCAAAACTGGCAAATGTCGAGGGTTTGGCTTTGTTACGGCCAAAACCGACGAAATTGCCGACGGCTTAGTCGAGAAATACAATGGCTACTCCCTTCAAGATTCCGTCTTGAAAGTGGAAAAAGCAATGCCCCGTACCGAGAAGGAGAACGGCAGCGAGAGCGCTGAGAGTGACAGTCGTCGCAGCCAGAAAAGTGCCCGTCGCGGCGGTAATACGCCCGTTGTTTCTGAAACTCAGTCGGCGGCGGCGGCTCCCGATCCTCGCTGGGCACAGGATTTGGCAAAGCTGAAGGAAATGCTGGCTGCGCAGACGACGCC
>JBBQAC010000058.1:0-19272 GCA_038315915.1 Phormidesmidales cyanobacterium | reverse complement strand
GAGAACACATCTTCTCTTCAGAGAAAACTTATTATGACAAGTAGAGTTTGTCAGTTCTGTTTTGTCAACCAGGGATAGCAGATTTCTGATGTTTATCCTTTGCCCTCATCCTAAATCCTTCTCCCTGGGGGAGAAGGACTTTGAATCCGGCTCTCTCTCCCGTTGGGAGAGGGCTGGGGTGAGGGCACCGCAGACATTTCTGGTTTAGAGAAAGTACAATCCACCGCCCTTTATGAACTATCAGCCCATCAGCCTTTCTCAAGCGCAGCTCAAGCAGTTTCAAGCCGACGGTTTTTTGATCGTTGAAAACTTTGTTCCGCCCGATTTTGCCAAGCAATTAGCCGAGCGGATGGAGCCGCTGTTTTGTGGTGAGTTTGAGACCGGGATTTATCCCGACGAGTGGTACTGGCGACCGGGTTTGAGCCTGCCGGATGTGACGCGGGAGATGTGTAATGCCTGGAAGTGCGATCGCACCATCGCCAGTCTGGTGCTCTCTGCCGAAATTGGTCGGCTCACTGCCGAGCTAGCCGGTTGGGACGGGGCGCGCATTGGTCAGGACAGTCTGTGGATGAAGCCGCCGGGGGCGAAGGCGATCGCCATGCATCAGGACGGCGCTTATATCGACTACTTAGCCCCCGCGCAAATGATGACCTGCTGGGTCGCGCTGGACAATGCCACCGCCGCTGACGGCACGCTGGTATATGTAAAAGGCTCTCACAAGTGGCCGTTAATCAATACAGCGGGCGAATTTCACGCGCCTACTAAGGACTATCGCTGGGCCATGCTTCAGGCGGCAGAAAATGCGGGCGTCGAGCAGCCCGAACTGGTGGTGGTAGAAGTCCCACCGGGCGGCTGCGCCTTTCACCACGGGCGCACCTGGCACGGGCTCTGTAAGACCACTCGCACCGAGGGCACGTTTCACAGCATTGGCCTGCATACAATTCCCTCCACAGCGCAGTTCCACCCGACCAATCAGGCAGGCTACATTTACGGACGCTACAAGCGGCTGGGCAGCACCGAGATGGACGAAAGTTTCTTCCCGGTTCTCTGGCAAAAAGACGGCTATCGCAGTCCTCACTTGGCTGACTACTGTTCAGATCCCCTGGCGAGTCCGGTGGCAATGCCCGTATAGCTTTTCCCGCTAACTTTTCACTACTTTCTCTCCTATGACCCCCACAACTAGCCCTGACCGCATTAGCAGTGATTTTTTTGGTGGACTGAGCGAAGACTTTGACCCACAGTGGCTGCTGAGCCCCAAGCAAAAAGAGCTACAGGCCAAACTGATTGACCTGTGCGCCAGAGTGCTGAGACCGAATGCGATCGCCTCCGACCGCAATCTCATTTACCCGCGAGAAAACTTTGAAGCCCTGGCCTCCATTGGCTTACTCGGCCTGCTAGTACCCGAGGAATGGGGCGGCCTGGGCGAGAATCACGTCTGCGCCGCCATGGTTGTTGAAACCATCGCTCGCTATGGCTGTCCGAGTACGGCAATGTGCTACACCATGCACCTGGGCGCAGTTGCCGCTGCTTTGTTCCGGGCTCATGACAATGTAGAACTGCAAATGCTATTGCAGCGACTGGACAAGGATGTTGCCATTGGCACCCTGTCCTACTCAGATCCTGAGACCGGCTCTCACTTCTGGTATCCGGTCTCCTCCCGAGCCGAAGAGACCGTCGATGGCTGGCAGGTCTTTAAGCGGGCTTCCTGGACGACCTCAGCCGGATTTGCCGACTGGTATATCGTGCAAACAACCAGCCCCAACTTTGACGGAGACTATTCTGATCTCTCCTGCTTTTTAATCTATAACAGTGAAGTTCAGGCGGAGCCGCATAAGTGGGACGCGCTGGGACTGCGGGGCAATCAGTCGGGGACGCTGCTGGTCGATGGCGTGGTGATTCCGGCGCAGCGAATGGTTGGGCCGTCAGGCGACGGAACGGCTTCTAACGATGAGATTGTCGATCCGTTCTTTTTGCTCTGTTCTTCGGCCTGTTGGAACGGCATTTCGCTAGGCGCGATGGACATTGCTAAAAAGCACGTTACCCGTAAAAAGCATGTAGATGTGGGAATGCGGGTAGCTGACTATCCGACAATTCAAGATTACTTTGGCGAAGCGATTATCGACACTAGCGCCTGCCGAATGTATACCTTCTCTATGGGTCAGCTCATGGATCAGCTTACAAATGGCTGTGACTGGTCTATCCATGCCGATGTTGCTGCGCTGCCACGTTCGGCAAACCTGCACTGGTACTGGCAAATCAAGTTTTCAGCGGCCAAAAATGTGGCTCATGTGTGCGACAAAATGCTCCATGCCTGCGGCGGCTCCGGTTTCAAAAAAGACATGGAGGTGGAGCGCTACCTGCGAGATGGTAAAGCAGGCTGGGTAATGGGGCCAACAAACGAGATTTTGCGGCAGTTTGTCGGAAAGGCGGCGCTGCTGGGGTTTGAAAGTCTCGACTACTGGAACCAATCGGTGAATGAGCGGGTGCTGCACAATGAGCTGAAGAAGATGGATGCTGACGATAAGCGAAAGCTGGCGGAAACGCTCTTAGCTGAAATAGAAGCGTCTGAAACACCTGTTAAAAGGCCAGCAATGGCTAGTGTGAGCGTTTGAGAACAAAAGCATCTCAAAGTTTGTTCGTAAGCTATGGCCAACTTCTTTTATGTTCGACAGGCTACGATTTTTATTTCCAGAGTCTATTAGGATTGTGCAAAAGTTTCGGATTATTTTAGTGAGAAACAGCCTTTGTCTGTAGCTGAGAAATATCTTTACTCTCATTGAGTTGCGACAGGCTCAGTGGTAAGAAACCGAGGGCATCTAATGAATAATGACAGTCAACAATACTCGCCGTCAAAGAGTCTGAACAGTTGGGATGTGTTTGTGGCAGGGGTCGCGCTAGTGGTCGCTGCGACTACGCTCGTCAGCGATCTGACAGGCTACTTCACGCTGGGCCTGAGCTTTTTTGTGGCGATCGCTTTAGCCTTTGTTGTCAATTTGTTTTTGGGCCTGTCAGCCGCCGATCTGGCAACTGCCCATCCTAGAGCCGGTGGACTATACGACTATACGAAAGAAATCTTTGGCGGTCGTTTTGGGGCGTTTTTAGGCGTTTTTTTGGGGCTGACTTTCTTTGGCATGTTTGCGTTTGCCGCTTCAGGCGAAACGGCGGCGGGTGCCTTTGGCCTGCAAGCGCTCTTTCATTCTGATCTCAATATCAACTACTTTATTATCCTGATCAGTGCGCTAGCCGTCATTCCCAACATCTTTGGACTCAAAACGGCTTCCTGGGTGAGCGCAGTTCTGCTGGTGCTGATGCTGGGTATTCGGTGGCTGTTTGGCATCGCCGGGTTTTTAAGCTTGGGCGCGACGGGTCAGTGGTCATTTAGTAACCTGATCTCTGATGTCTCTCTTTTTGACTGGTTTGGCGACGGCGGAATTTTGTCGGGAGGGCTGACGCTTGCTATTTGGAGCTTTGTGGGTATTGAGTTTGCCTGCTCTTTGGCAGAAGAGGTGCACGAACCGCGCAAGGCACTGCCTAGAGGCATTGTCGCCGGACTAATTGTGATTATGCTGACTTCGCTGGTGATGGGCTTTGGTATCACAGGCACTCAGCCGCTTTCTAACTGGCAGACGCTCATCGCGGGAGCGGAAGCCTGTGAGGGAAGCTGCCCCCAGCTAGCAGTGGGACAAGCCATGTTCGGCAATACGGGCTATACGTTAATGGCACTGGCCAGCGTGACGGCAACGCTAGGATCTTTGGTGGTGACGTACTTAGCCATGCCTCGAATCCTTTATAGTATTGCGCGCGATCGCAATCTCTTTGGCCCTTTGTCTGTCCCTTTCAGCAAGCTTCACCCCAGATATGGGACGCCGGTAATTGCGATTCTTTTCACCTTCCCTCTGTATGTTGCCCCCGCCTTGCACAGCAGCAGAGTGGTGGAATGGCTATATTCAGCAGCGTATGTGTGGATACTGCTTTATGTGGTGTTCCATGCGCTAGTGCTGTTCAGCCGTAAGCGCCATCCTGACCTGCCGAAGGCGTTTGCAGGGGGATGGTTTGAGCCGATGGCGATCGCTGGTATTGTTTTAACCCTGATGAGTCTCTACTATGCTTTTGCGGGCACTCATTTAGAGTTTGGCAGTCGCGCTTTGGTTGTTATTTTGACGGCGTTGGTTGTTGCTGGTCTATCTTTTGCTATTTCTTCTGGAGCCAATCGAACGGCTGCATCTGCTGAGACAGTCGTTGTTCGTGAGCATACGCGCCTTTGATTCGTGCTTTTGCTTCGTGCCTTGGAGAAATGTCAAAGGCAGTCGCTAACGTTTTTTTAATGTCCCCTTTATTTATTGTCTGGAGATTAAGCTATGACTTTTACGGTAGAAAAACCCCTGTCATCTGTTGTGAGCGTCAGTCACCCTTTAGAGCCGCTCGCCCCTGCTGAAATCTCGGCGGCGGTGGCAATTGTTCGTGAGCAAAAGTCTCTTGGCTCCAACGTTCGGTTCGCGACCGTCACGCTTAATGAGCCTGCGAAAGAGACGGTTTTGAGCTTTAAGCCAGGAGATGCTATCGAGCGAGAAGCCTTTGTTATTTTGCTGGACAACGCGACGGCGAAAACCTACGAAGCCGTTATTTCGCTGGGTTCTAACAGCGTGAAGTCCTGGGAGCACATTCCCAATGTACAGCCGCCGATTATGCTGGATGAATTCGTCGAGTGTGAGGCGGCGGTCAAGGCGAATAAGGATTTTCAAGCAGCGATCGCCAAACGCGGCATCACCAACCCCGACTTAGTTATGGTAGACCCTTGGTCGGCAGGAAACTACGGCATTGAAGACGAAGAAGGCGTGCGGCTCTCTCGGGCGCTGTGCTGGGTCAGGGCAAATCCCACCGATCACGGCTACGCCAGGCCGATTGAGGGCGTGATTCCGGTGGTAGACCTGAACAAGATGGAGGTGATTCGGGTCGAAGACTATGGCGTGGTGCCTCTGCCGCCTAAAGATGGCAACTACACGCCTGAGTACGTAAAAAACTACCGGCAAGATATTAAGCCGCTCGACATTGTTCAGCCAGAAGGCCCCAGCTTTACTGTAAAAGATCACGAAATTAGCTGGCAGAAGTGGAAAATTCGGATCGGTTTTACTCCGCGTGAAGGGCTGGTGCTTTACAACGTTTCTTACACCGACCAGGGTGAAGAGAGACCGATCTTTTACCGGGCGTCTCTCGCCGAAATGACCGTGCCCTATGGCGACCCTGAGCCGCATCACTACCGCAAAAACGCTTTTGATGTGGGCGAATACGGCATTGGTTCTCTGGCCAATTCGCTCACGCTGGGCTGCGACTGCCTGGGCGAAATTCACTATTTTGATGGCTTTATCACCGACACTCGCGGCGAAGTCGTCCAAATTGAAAACGCCATTTGCCTGCATGAAGAAGACTTTGGCATTTTGTGGAAGCATGTGGACTGGCGGACTAATCAGACTGAGGTAAGGCGATCGCGTCGCTTAGTGGTCTCCTTTATCGCCACCGTCGGCAACTACGAGTACGGCTTTTACTGGTACTTTTACCAGGATGGTACCATTCAATACGAAGTCAAGCTCACCGGCGTTCTCAGCACCGCCGCCGTGATGCCGGGAGAAGTTCCCAAATACGGCACTCTAGTCGCCCCACAGCTCAACGCTCCCATTCACCAGCACATTTTCAACGTGCGGATGGATATGCAGGTAGACGGGCAAAACAACTCTGTTTACGAAGTAAATATTGTGCCTGAAGAAGACACCGAAAATCCTTATGGCAACGCCTTTTACGCCGAATCCACCCTGCTGCCGACAGAACAGGCCGCGCAGCGACTGATCGACCCGATGCAGGGCCGCTATTGGAAGATTGTCAACCCTGCCAAAACCAACGCAATGGGCTACCCGACCGCCTACAAGCTAATGCCGGGAGAGAATACGCTGCCGATGGCCCGCTCCCACGCCAGCGTCACCAACCGCGCCACCTACATGACTCAGCACCTGTGGGTAACGCCCTACAGCCCCGATGAGCGGTACCCCGCAGGCGACTATCCCAACCAGCATCCGGGCGGTGCAGGCTTGCCCCACTGGACTCAAGATGATCGCTCAGTAGAAGATACCAACGTTGTTGTGTGGTACACCTTTGCTCACAGCCATTCACCCCGCGCTGAAGACTGGCCGGTGATGCCGGTGGCGACGCTGGGCTTTATGCTGAAGCCGCTGAACTTCTTTGATGAGAATCCGGCGAATGACGTGCCGCCTTCGGTGAGTAAACATGCTTGTTGCAGCTAAGCCGTTAACCACTTTCTCGGATGTGCCTGCGCCTTTGGGGAAGGTGGTTGCGGAGTATCGGATTGCGGCGGGGACGGCGATCGCCTACCCAGTCACCCAGGGCCAGTACGTTCAGATCATCGACGTAAAAGGCGCTCAGTGCTCTGACTTTCTGGCGTTTGCGGGTGATGAGGAAATTGACAGCACCGTCACCCGCACGCTCAACGGCACGGCCAATCCTCGGGCGGGGCTGCACAGCAAGTACTTTTCTCAGGCAATGCAGCCGATGGTGGAGGTGGTTCAGGATACGTGCGATCGCCACGACAGTTTCTCTCTCGCCTGCTACTCGCGTTATTACGAAGACGCAGGCTATCCCGGTCATCCGAACTGTAGCGACAACTTCAACAAAGTGCTCGCCCCTCATGGCCTTGCCGCTAGACCCGGCTGGCCTGCAATTAATTTCTTCTTTAACACCGAAATTGACTGCACCGGAGCGGTTATCGCGGAAGAATCCTGGTCTCGTCCGGGCGATTACGTGCTGCTCAAAGCGCATCAAGACTTGCTCTGCGCCAGCTCTGCCTGTCCTGACGACATCGACTCGGCCAACGGTTGGGAGCCGACACCCATTCATGTACGTATCTACGCTGCTGGTCAAACTTTTGATCGCGCGATGGGCAGGCGCGTCGCTGCCGATTTGCCGCTGCGCCTCACGCAGGACAGCGCTTTCACTCCTAGCATTCGCCATCTCACCGACGACCTGATTGAGTACAGCGGATTCTGGGTACCGAACAGCTTTGCGCATCAGGGTGATCAGGCGGAATACTGGGCGCTGAGAGAGCGGGCCGCGCTGATGGATCTCTCGGCGCTGCGTAAGTTTGAGGTGACGGGAGAAGATGCGTTTTCCCTGTTGCAATATGCTTTCTCTCGCAATATGGAGAAAATAACGGCAGGTCGCTCCGCCTACGGCTGCTTGCTCAACCCTCACGGCGGTATTGTTGACGATGGGATTGTGTTTTGCTTTGGCCCGACTCACTACCGATACGTGGGCAACTGCGATACCGATGGCGACTGGCTGCGGCGGGTGGCTCAGCAGCAGGGGTGGCGGGTGAGCGTCGCAGCAATAGAACTTCACAACCTCGCCCTTCAAGGGCCAAAGTCTCGCGATATTCTCAGGCCGCTGCTGACGCTTTCTGCCTCAGATACGCTCGATGATCTGGGCTACTTTCGCTTTGAAACGGCTAAGGTAAACGACATTCCAGTTTTGTTATCTCGCACTGGCTATACCGGCGAACTGGGCTACGAATTGTTCGTGCAGCCACGCTACGGCCCGCAGCTTTGGGAAAGTCTGATCACAGCCGGGAAGCCTGAAGGACTGCTGCCATTGGGAATGCAGGCATTGGATCGTGCCCGGATTGAGGCGGGACTTTTAGCAGCGGGCTACGAATTTGACGATCTGATCTCTCCTTATCAGGCGGGAATCGGCTGGACGGTCGCGAGCAAAAAGCCCGACTTTATCGGTAAATCGGCGCTAGCGGCCATTCGCCAGCATCCGCCCAAAGTCGCGGTGGGGCTGGTGTTAGAAGGCAACGAAGTCGCTGCGCATGGACGGAATATTTATGCTGCGGGCGATCGCTGGCGAATTGGCCAAATCACGAGCGCTACTTTTTCTCCTATTTTGGGGCGCAGTATTGCCATGGCCCAAGTCGTCCCTGAATATGCTCAGCCGGATACTGTGGTAGATGTGGGCTTGCTCGATGGTCTTAAGCGCCGTGTTGTGGCAACTGTGGGGCCACTTGCGGCCTTTGACCCGAGTAAAAGTCGGGTGCGCGTCTGATGGCGGCAGGGCTGTGGGATATGGCAGGGGTCGATGGGTTGGCGGTGACGATCGCCCTCTTCGGCGAAGCAGTAGGCCACTTAGCGCCCTTTCAGTCTTTAGAGACGGTATTAGCAGGAAAAGACTGTTCGGTGTTGAGGCTGTGTGATCGCAATTTCCGCATCGCCTACTCAGGCCCCCTAGATTCATTAGTAGCGCCCTTGCAAGCCCAGGTCTGGATCAGGGAATATGACTGGCTCGGTGTAGTGGCGATCGCCCCTCATCAACTGCCACAGCTCACCGCTCAAGCCACCGTCAGACCGCCTCACCGCCTGCAAAACCTGCCCAACCATCAGGCCGTCCCTGCTCAGTTAGCAGACATTGCTATTGTCATCTGGCAACATAGCCCGCAGGGTGAGCCCGTCCTAGACCTTCACTTAGCTCGCACAGATGTAAATAGACTGCTAGAGATAGTCAGCTTCGAAACGGCTCTTGCGGAAACAGCCTGAATAATATCACCTCAGAATCGCTTTTCAGTATTGATGAATACAGTCCACTACCCGCTCGCGTTGCATACTCTTGACGTAACAAGCTAATCAGCGTCCAACAGGTGTTGAATTCAAGCAGAAGCCTATGACCGTAAGGCTTTTGCTGAAAACCTCACCTCACCATAAGCAGCGTGTATCGCGGGTGGTTTTCGACTGCTGAATTTGTATCGGGCAAACTGCCTCACTGTTCCCCTTATCTCACTTACCGGAGCCGTCTATGACTCCCGAATCACAAGAGTTTCTAGCAACTTTCGTTTCGGAATCCTACTACTATTGGGCTTCCGTTTTTATGCTGCTGATCCACGTGGGCTTTTTAGCCTACGAAGGCGGCGCATCTCGGGCTAAAAACGTTCTGGCTACGATGCTCAAGAATTTGCTGACCCTCTCTATTGTGGGTCTCACTTTCTTCTTCTTTGGCTGGTGGGTTTACAACGCTTTTCCGCTTTTCCCGTTACAAGGCGGCATTGTCGGCCCCTGGACAGATCCTAATTCCGAAGGCGTGGTCGGCGAAGTGCTGGCCCTTGTTCAAGCCTCTTACCCTTGGTCTCCGGCCCTGGGGCCAAACGTCGCGGATAACCTGACGGGCGTCTTTTGGTTTGCCTTTGCTCTGTTTGCAATGACCACCGCCTCGATTCTCTCTGGCGCAGTGATTGAGCGAATTAAAGTCGGTGCCTATGCCATTCTGGCGGTGGTGCTGGGTTCCTTTACTTGGGTGGTTGCCGCTGCCTGGGGCTGGAATCCCTACGGCTGGTTCATGACTCAGTTTGGCTACCATGACTTCGGCTGCTCAGCAGTCGTTCACGGCGTCTCTGGCTTTTTTGCCCTGGGTGTTCTGATCAATCTGGGGCCTCGCATTGGCAAGTTTGACGAAAACGGCAGACCAAGAGCGATTTTGCCTCACAATCTGCCGCTGACCATGATAGGCCTGATGCTAATCTTTGTTGGATTTTATGCCTTCTTAGCGGCCTGCGTGATCTTTGTGCCCGGTCAAACTGGAGAAATTTCTATTTACGGGACGCCGATGACGCTGGCTTCTATCGGTGTCAGCACGACCCTAGCGCTATGCGCGGGAATCGTAGGCGCTTATATTTCGTCTAAGGCTGACCCGTTTTACACCATCTCTGGTGGTTTGGCGGGCATTATTTCAGTCGGTGCCGGAATGGACTTGTACAGCCCAGCGATTGTCATTTTGATTGCTTTTATCGGCGCTTACACCATGCCTTTTGTCGGTAATGCGGTAGAAAAAGCAGGAATTGACGATGCAGTCGGGGCCTTTGCAGTGCATGGTTACTGCGGCCTGCTCGGGGCAATGACCGTGGGTGTGATGGCGACGGGCTACCCTCAGGGGGAGGGCATTCCGCTAACTGGCTTCCTGGGCCAGCTTGTGGGTACGGCAATTTGCACGATTCTCCTTGGCTTTATTCCAGGGTATGGCGTCAGCTTTGTGCTCAAGCAGTTGGGCATGCTGCGAGTTTCTCCTGAAGAAGAAATTGGCGGGCTCGATCTAACAGAGTTCGGGATAGGAGGCTATCCCGAATATCCGCTCATCTCCGAGCAAAACGGAAGCATTCCGATGCCTGTTGCGCCGGTTTCACAAGCGAGTCCACAGCTATAGAGGAGGCACTATGTCCAGCCCATTTTCAACAATAGAAGAGTTTAACGGGGCTATTGACGGCCCCACTGAAGGGGCGATTTATACGTTTGCCAATACACCTATTGTCAATATCCTGGCGCTGCTAGTCGCAGTAGGCATATTTGTTTGGTTTATCGTGGCAACTTACAGCACCCAGGTTCCATCACCGGCTACCACAGTTGATAAGTCTCTCAACCACTTGAGTTCATTTATTGTAATTGGGCTATTGTCTCTGGTCGCTGCTGACCACCGGCAAACGGTTCGCCCGGAGCAAACTACTCAGGTGATCGCTCAACCCAGTGTTTTTCAGTCGTCTGGGCGAGCGGCACCCTTCGCTTTGCTAGGGATGATGGGCATTGGTTTGCCCTCGCGCCGCCAAAAGCGAAAAAAACGTCTGGCTCGTGGTCTGAGTGACTACCGGTCTAAACGATAACGCTGCAATCGATTTGTCTAGATGTTCCTACAGCCATGCGCTGCGCTTCTTACTTCAAGAGGCGCAGTTTTTTATGGCTTAAATAACCGTTTTTTCATAAAAATTTGCGCGAGCCTGGAATATATCAATATTCATCAGGAGCTAGGCTGAGTGCCGCCTGCCACTACCGTCTAGCAGGCATCGCTGTCGTACTGTCGCCAGAGCTTTTGAAAAAATTTGTGTCTAGACGCCCTAACCCGATAGGATTTAATCATTCCTCAAGCTGATGATGCCGTTCACAACTCAGCAGGAAGTCATTAGTAGGCAGTCAAGCGCATGACCCGGCGGATTTTGGTGATTGATGACGAAGCGTCGATCTTGATGATTGTCAAAATGACTTTGGAGGTCACAGCAGGCTGGGAGGTGATCACGGCAGAGTCTGCGGCGGCGGGCTTTGAGATGGCTGAGCGCGAGCCGCTAGATGCGATTTTGCTCGATCTGGTAATGCCCGAGCTAGATGGCGTTGCAGTCTTTGAAAGACTCCGATCTAGCTCGCATACTTATCACACCCCCGTTATTTTTCTGACGGCCAGAGCCAAACAGGTTCAGCGACAGTCCTTAGAAAATATGGGAAGTGCAGGCGTTATTACCAAGCCGTTTGAACCAGCGGCGATCGCCAATCAAATAAAAGCAATGCTCGGTTGGACTCACTAGGTTTTTGTATAAGGCAACACAAAGTCTACATATTCTCTCTGTACTCTGAGACCAATTGCGCTATCAGATAGAGGAGTTGCTCCTATGACAAAAGCTACATTTACCCGGTTTCTGCAATATTTACAAGATGAGCTTGCAATCTCTAAAGCCTCTATAGAAGAAGCATTGCAGTATCTTGGGCAGGATTCGGATCTGCTACCCATTGCTTTGTGGCAGTACGGTTTGCTAACCCTGAAACAGCTCGACCAAACCTGTGACTGGCTGGCAATAGCTTACCAAAAGCAAGTGTCTGAATCCAATCGAGGGTACTCCGCAATTCTCATACAATTCTCATAAATTGACATTGAACAGCCACCGTAGGGCTATCTCGCTGTCGTCGCCAAAATATCTCCTGGCGTCTTAGGCTCTGCCAGTTCAGACTCCTCAGTCAGTTCATCTAACACTGCCAGAAGCTCTCTTTCAAAAGTGACTTGGGCGCGGTTTGTCCGTCCGCCTACGTAAAGCTTACCGGCTGTTTGCAGTGCCCAGATCTGCGAGTGAGAGACATAGCTCATCATGACGCCTACCATCAGCAGGCCAAAGCCCAAATACACGACCGGAATACCCGGATCGGCCTTAATTTGTAAGCCGGTACTGCCAATAATTTCATCGACGAAAAGGGTAATGCCGTTGACTTCAGTAGCGCCTTCTTCCCGCACGGTAGAGACAAGCTGTCCCTGCATGTCATACACCAGCAGCGTTCCCTGTAAATCCTGCGCGACTAAGGAAACGCCCTCGCTCATATCTGGCTTGGTCGGCATCCAGGTGCCCCACAATCTGCCCCCTTTTGACTTGAGTTCGGCCATCGGCAGGTTAAAAGTCGGGCTGTTGTTGATACGGACTTTCACCGCACCGACAGACCAGTCGGCCTGATAGAGCGTGACGTTTTTGTAGCGCAGGGGCTGGTTGACCCAAATGGTTTTACGTTTGACTTCTGCGCCGCTGTCGTCCAGTACAGAAAGGTCAGAGTAAAACTGGTCGACTCGGCCCTCGGGAGAGTAGTCGATCCAAAAACGGTTGACTTTTACTGACCAGTCTTTGGGCACTTGAGAGGCTGACCAGGGCCCCGCTTCAAAAATGTTTTGGATTTTGAAAGTTTGGCCCCCAGGCACCATTTCTTGGGCGTAAAAGCCGGTCATAGAACCTAAGATAGCCCCGACCAGAATCAGCAACATGCTGGCATGAACCACGATTGGGCCAATGCGCCCAACCAGTCCTTTGTGGGCGTAGAGCATGTGGCCGCTTTCGTCGGTCTTTTCGTAGATTTTGTAGCGGCGATCGCCCAACAACCCCTTTAGCCCATCGACAGAACTGCTTTCTAGCTCCGTACTCAGCGCCATTTTGTCAAACTGACGCGGCTTGCTATAAAAATTCCAGGTGCGTGAGAACCATCGCAGCGCTGTAATCTGCCGGGTAAACGTGCAGGCGGTCAGACTGCCGCCAAAAAGGATCAAAATCGCCAGAAACCACCAGGTGCTATAGACGTGGTTGAGCCCGATGATGAGAATGAACTTCCAGGTAAGAAAGCCAAACAGGGCAGGGGAGTCTGGATAGTTCTCCTGGTAAAAGGCGAGACTTTTCCCCTGCTCGATGACCGTGCCGCTGATGCTGAAGAGGGCGATGGTCAGCAGGAGCGCGATCGCCAGCCTGAGGTCGGCCAGAAGGGGGAGGAGGTCTTTGCGAAAGTAGCGTTTGATCGCAGTGACTGCGGTTTGCATGGGGGCAGGGGGAGAGGGGGAGCAGGAGAGGGAGCAGTGGCTAGGCGACGGGAAGTAGCCGGGTCACTAGCGAAAAGAGGCCAAAGCCGACCAGCAGTACACCGCTAGCAGGCGTAATCCAACCCGACCAGCGGCGCAGCTCTAGAATGCGCTTGATACTCGCCGTGAAAATTCCGGCCAACATCAAAGGCGCGACATAGCCCACGGTGTAGGCCAGCAGTAATGAACCGCCTAGCAGCGGATCGCCTTTTTCGCCCACCCAAGCGAGTAGCGTGGCCAGTACCGGTGTGCTGCAAGGAGAAGCGACCAAGCCAAACGTCAGTCCCAGCAGATAGGATTTGGCCGAGCGCGGAATATTTTGTTCTAAAAAGTCAGTGCCGTTAAATGAAGGTAAGGGGGGCAGCGGTAGCGCCTCTAACAGGTTCAGGCCCATCAGTATGGCCAGAGCGCTCACCACAATCGGCAACCCTATCCCAATTTGGCCGTATACCCAGCCCAGGCTGCTGGCGGCGATGCCCAAGCCTGCCAGGGTTGTCGCTAGCCCCAGCGCAAACCAGGACGATTGGCCCACTGCCTGCCAGCGGTTCTCTAGCTCGTAGCTGCCCATGTAGCCGACGGTAATCGGCAGCATCGAGAGCATACAGGGCGTCAGGCTGGTCAGCAGTCCGGCGATCGCAATAATCCCCACGCTCGCAATCGAAAGATGGCCAAGCTGACCTGCGACCCAACCGTTGGCCTGCTGGCTGAGATGATACAGAAAAAGTTGCAGGCGTTCGCCCATAACAAGCACTTCAAAGGACAGTCTCTATTGTATCGAACCGTCAACTTTCTTTGGGAGTGCTCTGCGGTTTCACTGGTAGGGCCAGCACCTGGGCATCTCGCGATTCTCTGGCGACTCGAATCAGTGCGCCAGCGGTAATCAAGCTGGCAATCATCGAGCTACCGCCATAGCTAAACATCGGAAAAGGCAGGCCGGTAGTCGGCATCGTCCCAGTCGCCACCCCAATATTGATCAGCGCCTGACCGACCAGCAGCACCATGCAGCCAATCGCCACCAGCCGGTGAACGGGCTTTTGGGCCTGAAGTGCCACCATCAGCGCGACGGTACTGTACACCGCCAAAAATAGCAGCAGCATAATGCAGCCAACAAAGCCAAATTCTTCGGCAAATACTGAGAAAATGAAGTCGGTGTATTGAATCGGCAGAAAATACAGCTTTTGGGCAGAAAGGCCGTAGCCAGTTCCTTCTGCGCCGCCGGAGCCAATCGCTAGCAGGCTTTGGATGAGCTGATAGCCATTTTCGCTCGGATCTGCCCAGGGATTGAGAAAAGAAGTGATGCGATCGCGCTGATAAGACTTGATGCTGACGCTGATCACTGCCGCCGAAAGCCCTGTTCCGGCAGTGATCAGCAGTTGGCGGTAGGGAATCCCTGCCCCCAGCGCAATCAGCCAAATCGTAATACCGCACATCGCCGTCGTACTCAAATTCGGCTGGGCCAAAATCAGCAGCAGTCCGCCCGTAAAAATGCCCAGCCACATCAGCCGGGTAGTATTCGTCAGCTTATGCCACTGGCCAAATAGCTGAGCGCTATGCAGCACCAAAAAAGGCTTCATCAGCTCCGATGGCTGAATTAAAAAGGGGCCAAGTGGTAGCCAGCGAGTCGCGCCATTGACCGAAATACCCACTCCTGGAATATGAGTTGCCATCACCAAAAGCATACTCACCAGCAAACAGACGCCCGAGAGCCTCATAATTTGCTGAATCGGATGGCGCGTAATCCAGCGAGAAATCAGCAGCCCCACAAAGACCCAAATGAGCTGAATCTTGAAGAACCGCGCCCCATCGTTAAAATCAACTTCGGCCACGGGATAGGAAGCCGAAAACAATACAACCATGCCGACCGACAGCCATAGCAGCGTCATCCAACGCAGTAGCCTCGCTTCTAGCGCCCAGCCCTGTACCGAAAAAAATCGGGTCATGCCACCGACAAAAGATGAATTCAAGAGAGCCGCCCTGTAGATAAAATAGACAGATAGATTTTAAGAGCTATAGAGGATCGAAGGCGCATATGTCAATATTTCGCGCGATATCCTATAAAAATTTCTCAGTGTTTTTGCTTTAGAAGTGTCAAATCATAAAAAATCCCTTTCCAACATGTGTCGAAAAGGGATTACTAGGGCCAAGCAGTTGCCTATCCTGCAAGACTTCTACGGCGTACACGTAACATCCCAAGACCCAGACCGACCAAGCCTAGCACAGCAGTAGGCTCAGGAACAGAGGTAGGTGTATTAGGCGGAGTAGGTGTATCGCTGAAAGAGCCTGCTTTGATGAAAACAGCAGAATCATAGGCGGAATCGCCAACGTCAGCAATTCCTAAACGAATGGTATGAGTTCCAGCTGATAGGCCCAGAGCTTTAGCCGTAAACACGTTGGTAAAACCATCGTACTGAAGATTGAAAAACGGCCCCCCAGCATCAGCACTGTTGTCGTTATACAAACCAGAATTAGAGGCACCCGTCCCTAAAGGATTGCCGCCATTCACTGTGTTGATTGATACCGGAGTAGACGTACCTGGAATGAGCGCAATGTTTACGCCATCCAAAAAGAAACCAAAGACATCATTAAAGCCTGAGTTAGTGAACTCGTTGTATTCTTCAGAGGCAAAGACGTAATCAAAGAAAAGGTCACCTCCTAGCGTTTCAAAGCTGAATTCCAGCAAAGCGGCATCCTGGCTGGTTCCGCCAGAGAGCACATCGAGAGCTGCGTCTCCAGCTGTTCCGTGATTAGTTGTTTGGCTCGAGACATTGTTAGGGCCTACAGCACTTGCAGCAAGACCTGTGGTCAAGATGATTCCGGAATTAAATCCAATTCCAGATGCTATACCACCTGTAAAAATACCGGATGCTCCTGACGCTCCTGTGTAGCTGATGGAGCCAGGTACTACCGTAATCCCAGTTCCTAAAATAGTACTTGTTAGCGTAGTGCCGTCGTTGGTAGGTGTTACGGTAAGTGCCGATGCTTTCTGGACTCCGATGAATCCAGAAGCCATCAGCGTAGCTGAAAACGCAGTCGCAGCAGCGATTGTTGATTTAATATTCACTTAGCGTTTTTCCTTAAGTAAAGAGAGATAGCTTTCTATAGAAGTCTCTAAGTCCTGATGGTCAACCAGCGAAAGATTGTTTAGGAACCAATGACAGCCCATCAACGCGAGGGCTTCGGCCTATATCGAGTTTATTCTCGATCAGACTGAAACGACCCCTTAGAAGAAGGATGCAGGGTTCTATAGAACATATTTTGCAGATCAACCGGTCTTGAGATTCAAGAAATTTTTCGGAATGCACTAATGAATGAATTCACTCATGATTGGCGTGCATAGATTCACCTACTGAAAGATCTGGAGTGAAAACGCGCAGTTTGTGTCGCCATGGCAGCGAATTCTATGACGGCAAACATTACCCAGCTTTCTATAGCTGTTGTGTGCTTAAAGCAGCGTTGACTTCTCGGTCTGATCTCTTGTATTTAGAATCTCATAAGTAATTTCACTTGGCTATCCCCTTGAATAGGCTTTATAGAAAGTTTAAGAAACAGTGATTGCCGCTTCACTGTTTTCACGAAGCGCTACTTTAGAAGCTAAGTTCTCTTAACACAGACGTAACATTCAAGCGTGACTATTTATGCATACAGCAGACTACGCAAAGTTGTTGATTGTATCTTCTGGTTCATCCAGTTTCTCAAAGTAAAAACTAAACAGGCAACTCATCCTGCGACGAGCTGCCTAGTTTAACAAGCTATTGAATATACAAGTGGCCTAACGCCGTGGCGACTAACCGCCTGCCTGCTACCTAATATCTAAGGACTTTCCACCTGTGGCGCGTTCAGTAGCGGTGTCGTCGCAATCGGCAGCGGTGGGGTTTTGTTTTGCGCGATCGCAAACATTTCCGTCCGAATTTTCTGCGTGAGCTGCACCGTCTTCGCGTCGTAAAGCTGCGTCAGGGCCTTCGGATACAGCCCAAAAC
This sequence comes from Phormidesmidales cyanobacterium, assembly GCA_038315915.1. Classification (GTDB taxonomy): domain Bacteria; phylum Cyanobacteriota; class Cyanobacteriia; order Phormidesmidales; family Phormidesmidaceae; genus Phormidesmis. The sequence continues at coordinate 2,107 of JBBQAC010000058.1, read as the reverse complement.
CGATAATCGGGATCAGCAGACAAACGATCACAAACACCTCACGAGGCTCAGCATCGATCAGAACTTCTTTAGAAATCAGCTCCTCGTTTTCAGGCCCGTAGAAGATGTCGCGCAGCATCGAGAGTAAATACAGCGGTGTCAGGATGACGCCCACCGCCATCAGCATGACAATAATCAGCTTAAAGTTAAAGCCGTAGGCGTCACTATTGGCAAAGCCCACAAATACCATCAGTTCAGCGACGAAGCCGCTCATCCCCGGCAGCGCCAGGGACGCCATTGAGCAGGTGGTAAACATAGCGAATATTTTTGGCATCTTCCGTCCAACGCCGCCCATCTCATCCAAAATCAGCGTGTGCGTCCGATCATAGGTCGCCCCCACCAGGAAGAACAAGCTTGCGCCAATCAGACCGTGGGAAACCATTTGCAGCACCGCGCCGCTCAGCCCCAAATTAGTAAACGAGCCGATGCCGATCATCACAAAGCCCATGTGCGAAATCGACGAATAGGCAATCTTTCGCTTGAGATTATTCTGGGCAAACGAGGTGAGCGCCGCATAAATAATATTCACTACCCCAAAGATCACCAACCCCGGCGCGATCACCGCGTGGGCATCGGGCAGCATTTCTACGTTCATGCGGATAATTGCATAGCCGCCCATCTTTAGCAGAATACCTGCTAGCAGCATGTGCACTGGCGCAGTCGCCTCACCGTGCGCGTCAGGTAGCCAGGTATGAAAGGGAATAATCGGCAGTTTTACCGCGTAGGCAATCAGAAATCCTGAGTACAGCAAGAGCTGAAGCCGCAGCGGAAAATCTTTGGCCATCAGCGACTGCATGTCGAAGGTAATGGTGTCGCCGTAAAAGGCCATACCCAACGCCGCCAGCAGGATAAACAGCGATCCCCCAGCGGTGTACAGAATAAACTTGGTCGCTGCGTACAGCCGTTTTTTACCGCCCCAAATCGAGAGCAGCAGGTACACCGGCAGCAGCTCTAGCTCCCACATCAGGAAAAATAGCAGCATGTCCTGCACGGCAAAAACGCCAATTTGACCGGCGTACATGCTCAGCAGCAAGAAGTAAAAAAGCTTCGGTTTAAAGGTCACCGGCCAGGAGGCCAAAATTGCCAGCGTGGTGATAAATCCCGTTAGCAGCACCAGCGGCATTGAAAGGCCATCGACCCCGACTGACCAGCGCAGGTCAATTTGCGGCACCCAGGTGTAGCTTTCGTATAGCTGCATCCCTGAGCTATTGATGTCGTAGTTATTGACAAAGGCATAGACGATCACGGCAAAGTCTATCAGGCCCACAACCAGGGCATACCACCGAACAGTGCGCCCTTTTTCGTCAGGGATAAAGGGAATGAGCAGTGCCGCTAAAAACGGGAAGAAGATAATGAACGACAGCCAGGGAAATTGATCCATAACGAGGTTAATAGTCTGCGGCGTAATATGCGTACAGATGGGCTACTGAGAAACTATAGCGTCCTTTGCTCATTTACATTAGCTGAGCGCCTGATGAAACTATGGGTAAAGTGACTGGAGAAGCACGGACATGTTTGTGCTCCTCTATATATATAAGCCGAAGCTCGATTTTTTTTCACACTGTAGGAAGAAAAATCGAGCCCATGAAAGCGCGGCTTTGCTAAAAAGTGCGCGGCGATACTTTACGGTTGACCGCGAGCCGAGCGATCGCTAGTTAACCAAACTCCTTTACAGGCTTTCAATGGCCCCCAGTTGTTTTAATGTAGCGATCGCATCTTCACTCAGCCCCTGAATTCTACTAACGTTCATGCCCTCGTACAGTCCTGCTGCCTTGAGAATTCGCTCTGTTTGTCCCGTCTGTAGGTTCCAAATCCTAATGGTTTCGTCGGCGCTGCCGCTGGCCACATAGCGGCCATCCGCGCTAAAGTTGACCGACATCACCTGATCACCGTGGTCAGAGAAGGTTTTTATAATCTCGCCTGTGTCTAGATTCCAGAGATGGATGGAGCTGTCTTGTCCCCCCGAGACCAGCCAGTGACCATCGGGACTGATGGCTGCGCTACGAATCCGCTTGGTATGGCCGTGATAGGTTTTTAGGGCCGCGCCCGTGTGGATATCCCAGAGGGT
>JBBQAC010000121.1:0-13063 GCA_038315915.1 Phormidesmidales cyanobacterium | reverse complement strand
GTCATTCGCAAGCTAGGCGTTAAAGGCGGGGTTGGTTACGCCTATGAATTTGCCGGGAGCGCAATTGAAAGCCTCTCTATGGAAGGGCGGATGACGCTGTGCAACATGTCGATTGAAGGCGGCGCACGCTGCGGCTACGTCAATCCCGATCAGACGACATACGATTACATTAAAGGCCGCGATTTTGCCCCGGCAGCAGATGCGTGGGATCAGGCCGTGGCTTGGTGGGAAGGTCTGCGCAGCGATGCCGACGCCAGCTATGACGATGTTGTGCAGTTCGCAGCGGCGGACATTGCCCCCACGGTGACCTGGGGCATCACGCCCGGACAGGGAATCGGCGTCGATGAAGCGATTCCTACGCCCGACATGATGCCCGATGACGAGCGACCTATCGCCGAAGAAGCCTATCGATACATGCAGCTCGTACCCGGACAGCAAATCGAAGGGACAAAAATCGACGTTTGCTTTATCGGTAGCTGTACCAATGGCCGTATTAGCGATTTGCGTGAAGCCGCTAAAGTGGCCGTGGGTCGTCATGTGGCGGAAGGGGTTAAAGCCTTTGTGGTACCTGGCTCCGAGCGAGTAAAAGAGCAGGCCGAGGCCGAAGGACTGGACAAAATATTTGTCGCAGCGGGCTTTGAGTGGCGCGAACCCGGCTGCTCCATGTGTTTGGCTATGAACCCAGATAAATTAGAAGGCACTCAGATCAGCGCTTCTTCTTCTAATCGCAATTTCAAAGGGCGGCAGGGATCTTCCTCAGGCCGTACGCTGCTGATGAGTCCTGCGATGGTGGTTTCTGCTGCCGTCACTGGCCAGGTCAGCGATGTCCGCCAGCTTGCGCCGGTTAGCTAGAACGCTACAGCCACAGACACTACTAAATGTTTGCCTGCTCTTAACCTTCTCTTTTCTTACCGTTAACGTCCAGCTCTAATGATTGCCTTACAGTCGGAGAGTGCTTAGGTAAGTTAGCAAAGCTAGCAGTTGACTGTCGGTTTGCTAGCGTACATTGTTACATGAATGCCGGTGGCTGAACGAGTTGTTCAAGCAGGTGGCCTAAGCAAAAGACTGAAATCCATTCACCGTTAATGGGGCTGATTCGTTTTGTCTTTTGTAACTTCTACACCCGTCCACGCTTCATCTGGTTTGTTTGTCACGCTACTAGAGCAGCTCTATCAAGAGCGATCGCTCGTTACCTACAGTCCCAGCCAAAATATTTCTTTGCAGCGCCAATACCTGTACATCATCTGTCGGGGCGTGGTACAGCTTCACACTATTCATGACGACGGCGGCGAGACCATCGTTGGTCTGTGCGGGCCGTCGATGGCCTTTGGCAGATATCTCAGCAGCGTGGAACCAATCTGGGCGACAGCCCTGACTGATACGGACATATTGCCCCTGGCGATCAGTGAAATCGAATCTTCTCCAGCGCTGATGGCAGGCATTTTCCCACAGATCGTTCGTCGCCTGCATCAGAGCGAAGCCTGGCTGGCAATCTCTGGCAAACGCCTAGTGGCTGACCGCCTGCGCTGCCTGCTGATCCAGCTCGCTCAGGACTTTGGCCATGTGGAGCCCTGCGGCGTGCGGATCAAGCTGCGCCTGACTCACCACCAGCTCGCCACCATTATCGGCACGACGCGCGTTACCGTCACCCGCCTGCTGCGCGACTTTAAAGGCGAAGGCTGGCTGAGCATCCGCCAGAGACAGCTTATACTTAGCCCCCAAATTGTTGGGCTCACTCACCACGATAGCTCTACCAATAAGCTCAAAACGGCCTAACTGGTCTTATCGCAGTCGCTTAGCCGCCGACAACAACCCCGCCGTTGGGATGGAGTACCTGCCCGGTCATATAGGAAGCGTCCTCAGAGGCCAAAAATACGAAGCAGGTAGCCACTTCCACCGGCTGACCGGGGCGTTTCATCGGCACTTGCTTACCAAAGCCTTCGACCGATTCGGCAGGCATCGCATCGGGGATGAAAGGCGTCCAGATCGGGCCGGGCGCGACGCCGTTGACGCGGATGCCTTTATCGAGGACTCTTTGAGAGAGCGATCGCAAAAATGCCAAATTCGCCCCCTTGGTAGTGGAGTAGCTCAGCAGCGAATCGTTCCCTTTGTAGGCGTTAATCGAAGTTGTGATGATGATCGAGCTGCCTTCCTTCAAGTGAGGCAGGGCGGCTTTGGTCAGGTAAAACATCGGAAAGACGTTGGTGCTAAAAATGCTGCCTAAGCGTGCGGCGTCGATTTCCTCCCAGTCCTTCTCAGTGTATTGTTCAGCGGCATTACTCACCAAAATGTCGAGCTTACTTAGCTGATCGACCGTTTTTTGGACGAGTCCTTGACAAAAGACTTCGTTGCTAATGTCGCCAGGGAGCAAAATACACTTTTGACCGAGGGCTTCAACTTCCTGCTTCGTCTTTTCGGCGTCACCTTGCTCATCTAAATAAGAAATGGCAACGTTTGCGCCTTCTTTGGCATACAAGACAGCTACCGCGCGGCCAATGCCGCTATCGCCCCCTGTGATCAAAGCTACTTTGCCCTTAAGCTTTTCACTACCCTTGTAGCTATCGCGATCATAAATCGGCGATGGCGTCATTTCAGATTCGAGCGCAGGCTGGCGATCTTGTGTTTGAGCCGGAATTTGATCGGCAGAAATTGTCATAGAGTAAATCTCCTTACAAAGGCTAACTGTTCTATGACAACGATTTATCTGAGATTATTTGACTACCTAAGAGCAGAGCTTCAAGGCGATCGCCCCCCTCTTCTCTATACCGTAAGAGGCACAGGTAGCGGGTCATCCGAAGCAGATATATCGGCTGGTACAGCTCCCCAAATTCCTGGCTGCTCACTCTGCATCTGGCGGCTCAGTCGCACTGATAATCGTGTTGGCAAGCTGAAAAGCCCAGCCACAGACAGCCGCAAAAAACAGCAGAGTCAGCGGTGCCAAACCCGCAAAGGGAAAAGCAACCAGCAGTAAAATAGTCAGCAAAATTGTCAGCCTAACCCAATTGTTATCCATAGCAACCTACCCTTTCAAAAATATCTCAAAACATCGCACAGACAAATCATAATCGCGATGCTCAACGTCTGTCTTCAGTCAGACGACTAATGGTCAGTAACTCTCTACGCTCTTTTTATAGATTTAATCGCTTTTGCGATTTGTTCAATTTATTAGGAGTCCAAATGAGATTTTCTTCTCAGATTGCCAGGTTCATCAACTTAGCTCAGCTTCGCCGCATAGTCATTGTCTTCATTGCTGGCGTACTGATGCTGACGGCCACCGCCTGTAATCAGCCCAGCATGACGGCGAGCCAATCTGTCCCGGAAGCAACAGCAGCCGATGTCGACAGAGCCCGAGGCAATATGAGCGATGACGCCGTCGATGAAAACGCGCTAGCAAAACAGGGTGAATCGAGGGCACGTCAGAGTAACGGTGTAGCGACGCCTTAATCGTTATCCTGGATACAGCGATTGAGATGAGGCTAGCGTTGAATGCGTTATGACAGATAGCTTGCTTTGGGGAATATCAGGCTTAGCGGCGCTGCTGTTAGCCTCTATCCACATTCTTGCTGGAAAGGCTAAGGCTCTCAAAAGAACGCCTCGCAGTCGCTGGCTTTCTCTTGGCAGCGGGGTTTCGGTAGCCTATGTCTTTGTACATGTACTGCCGGATCTCAGCGCCGCTCAGGAGGAATTTCAAGATCAGGTGAAAATTCTCGCCGTGATTGAGCACCACCTTTATCTGTTGGCCTTAATTGGAATGCTGGTGTTTTACGGGTTAGAACGGGCGGCTAAAACCTCACGCCAGCAAAGCCTTCAGAAAGGAGAAGGCGACGCCACTCAACCCGGCGTATTCTGGCTGCACATGGCTTCGTTTTCGCTATACAACGCGCTGATTGGCTACTTGCTGGTGCATCGTGAGGAGCCAGGGCTGTGGAGCCTGATTGTTTATGCGATCGCGATGGCTCTCCACTTTATTGTCAATGACTACAGCCTCAGCGAAGACCACAAGCAAGCCTACGAGCACATAGGGCGGTGGGTGCTTTCTGCCGCGATTATCTTAGGCTGGGTGATCGGCACCCACTCAGAAATTAGCAAAGCAGCCACGGCCACTCTCTTCGCCTTCCTCACTGGCGGTATTATTCTCAACGTGCTCAAAGAAGAACTGCCCCAGGCCAGGGAAAGCCGCTTTTGGACATTCGCGCTGGGTGCAATCGGCTATTCGGCGCTGCTGCTGCTGTAGGGAGAGAATTGAGGGAGAGAATTGACCAAACTCATTCAAAAACCCTATCAGCCCGTTCAACCACCGCCCAGGGAATCGCCACACCGATGGCGGCAGCGGCAGCCCGGTTAACTGATAGCTGTTCTACATCGGCAAATTCTACGGGTATATCTTCTGGTCTGTTGCCCTTCAGAACTTTGGCGACCATGGCACCTGTTTGCCGCCCGATGTCGTAATAGCTGAAGCTGAAGCTGGCGATCGCGCCCTTTTGTGCGGCCTCTGTATCGCTTGAGAACACTGGCACATTCTCGTCTTGACCGACCTGAAGCACCGCTTCTAGCGTCAATCCGGCCTTATCCTGCGGTACATAAAACGCATCCACTGAGCCCACCAGACTGCGCGCTGCACTCTCAACCTCAGCAGGAGAAAATACCTCAATTTCTCGAACCTCTGTGAATCCTTGTAGCGGTGCCTGCGTTTTGATCAAGTCAACCTCAATATGCGGGCTGTCTACGCTGTAGATGACGCCGAGGGTACTCACCTCAGGCAAGATCTCCTTGATCAAAGCAAGCTGCCGGTCTATCGAAGTCAGATCGCGCACCCCGCTGATATTTTTCCCCGGGTTATCAATATTTTTGACGAGCTGGGTGCCGACCGGGTCACTCACCGCAGCGAAAATAACGGGCGTTCTTTGAGTGGCAGCGGCGGCAGACTGGGCGCTGAGGGGAGCGATCGCCACAATTACATTGGGTCGGGCGCTGGCGTACTTATCGGCAATTCGTGCGGCGGTCGCCGGATTATTCTGAGCGCTGAGCCATTCCCAGCGCAGGCTATCGCCCGCAACATATCCAGCAGCGGCCAGCTCATCTTTGATACCCTCTCGCACCGCATTCCAGGCCGGATGCTCTACGATTTGCGTAACGGCAACAAAAGGCACCTCGTCAAAGCCAGTGCCTGCTGGCACAGTATGTTCACAGCCGCCTAAGGCCACGGTCAATCCGATCAAAAGCAGGCTGACAAATCTGACGTAGTTCACGAGAAACATTGCTCGAATTCATTCTCAGCGCTGGGTTACTGCCCATTTTACTCGGGCCGGCACGAGTTAAATACGAGTTCAATAGTTGAAACGGTAAGGAGGAGCTTATCAACTCGTTTTTTGAGCAGACTATCAGTAGAAATTAAGTGTTGTAAAGCAATTTAATTTTTGGTGCGTAGGATTGATTAGGCTTAATACAGGTACAAATACAAATTCATAACGAGTATGACTTAGAGGGTGACGGCTTAGAGAGTGACGACTGAGAGAGTACGACTGAGGTTCTAAACCTATATTTACACCGCTGGCAAAAAATCTAATGGATGTTGGCTGTTAGTAAGGAGCTGGGCAAATGTTGTTCAATCATGAGGGTCAGCAGATTCCTCAAATAACCTTTCGGATGTTTGCAGGGGCGGGCTGGTTCGATCTTTCGACAGCAGATCTCTTTGATCACAAAACCGTAGTAGCATTTGCGGTACCAGGGGCCTTCACCTGTCCGCATTCTCCTATTCAGCTATTAGCCTACAACGAGTATGCCGAAGCATTCAGGGCTAGCGGTGTCGACGACATTATTTGCATTTCGGTGAACGATGCGTTTTCGCTGGCGACCTGGGCTCGGGAAGAGGGGGCCGACCAGGTGCACTTCATCCCCGATGTAAATGGCGATTTCACCCGTCAGATGGAGATGATGGTAAATCTCTCGGATCGGGGGATGGGGCAGCGCTCTTGGCGCTATTCCATGCTGGTAAAGGACGGGGTGATTGAAAAAATGTTTGTAGAACGAGATGGTTTTGAGGCGATGCCTGTGGTTTCTGATGCCGAGACAATGTTGAACTACATCAACCCCGACCTAGAGAAACCTGGACAGACGACAACGCTAATGCACATGTGGCAGGCCATCCTCTCTGCCTGAGAAAGAAGTCGCGAAACAAAAGTAAGACAACAACTTACAATACACAAATTGGAGAGATTATGAGTAGCGAAAGTAAATGTCCATTCATGGGCGGGCCTCAGAAATTTACAGCGAATCGTGGCAGGTCGAACCGAGACTGGTGGCCGAATCAATTGAACCTGAATGTACTCCATCAGCACTCAGCTAAGGCCAATCCTACAGGTGAGGCATTCAACTACGCTGAGGCATTCAACAGCCTCGACTTAGACGCTGTAAAGCAAGATATTTTCGAGTTGATGACTGACTCTCAGGACTGGTGGCCAGCCGACTACGGTCACTATGGGCCGCTCTTTATTCGGATGGCCTGGCACAGCGCCGGCACCTACCGCATCGCCGATGGACGGGGCGGAGCCGCAACCGGCAACCAGCGGTTTGCGCCGCTCAACAGTTGGCCCGACAACGGCAACCTCGATAAAGCGCGGATGCTGCTTTGGCCTATCAAGCAGAAGTACGGTCTGAAAATCTCCTGGGCCGACCTGATGATACTGGCTGGCAACTGCGCCCTGGAGTCAATGGGATTCAAGACATTCGGGTTTGCAGGCGGGCGTGAAGATATCTGGGAGCCTGAGGAAGATATTTACTGGGGCAATGAGAACGAATGGATGACCAATGCCGAGCGCTATTCGGGCGACCATGAACTCGAAAACCCGCTCGGTGCGTCTGTGATGGGCCTGATCTACGTCAATCCAGAAGGGCCCAACAGCGTCCCTGACCCGATCGGTTCGGGCCAAAACATTCGCGAAACTTTCGGGCGAATGGCGATGAACGATGAGGAAACGGTCGCGCTCGCGGCGGGCGGACATACCTTTGGCAAATGCCACGGTGCTGGCGACCCGGCCTTGGTCGGCGCTGAACCCGAGGGGGCCAGCATTGAGCAGCAAGGGTTCGGCTGGAAGAATAGCTTCGGCAGTGGCGTCGGCGTTCATACGACGACCAGCGGCATTGAAGGTGCCTGGACAACGCGACCGACTCAGTGGGACAACAACTATTTTGAGAATCTGTTTGGCTATGAGTGGGAGGTGACGAAAAGCCCAGCGGGTGCGTATCAGTGGAAGCCTAAAGGCGATGCTGGTGCGGATACTGTGCCCGACGCGCACGATCCCGCTAAGCGGCACGCGCCGATGATGACCACGGCAGATATGGCCATGAAGATGGATCCTATCTATGAGCCGATTTCCAGGCGTTTCTATGAGAATCCGGAGCAGTTTGCCGATGCGTTTTCACGCGCGTGGTTTAAGCTGACTCACCGCGATATGGGGCCACGCGATCGCTATCTCGGCAAGGAAGTCCCCGCTGAGGAACTGCTCTGGCAAGATCCTATTCCAGACGTTAACCATGAATTGATTAACGAGCAGGACATCGCTGCTCTTAAGCGTAAGCTCCTCGCTTCTGGGCTTTCTATTTCTCAGCTAGTTTCTACCGCTTGGGCTTCGGCATCGAACTATCGTGACTCTGACAAGCGCGGGGGTGCTAACGGCGCGCGCATTCGTCTCGCCCCGCAAAAGGATTGGGAAGTCAACAACCCGGCTCAGCTCAGCCAAGTGCTGACTACCCTGGAAGGCATCCAAAAGGAATTCAACGATACCGCTGCTGGTGACAAGCGGGTTTCGCTTGCTGACATGATTGTTTTGGGTGGGTGCGCAGGCGTTGAACAAGCGGCCAAAAATGCTGGGCAGGCAGTGACTGTTCCCTTTACGCCGGGACGTGCCGATGCGTCACAGGAGAAAACTGATGTGGAAGCTTTTGCGGCACTTGAGCCGGTTGCAGACGGATTTCGTAACTATCTCCAGGGTAAAAGCGCTGTATCCGCCGAGGAACTGTTGGTGGATCGCTCGCAGTTGCTGACGCTGAGCGCCCCTGAGATGACGGTGCTTGTCGGCGGACTGCGCGTGTTGAATGCGAATTTCGATCAGTCCGAGCACGGCGTTTTCACTGAGCGGCCAGAAACGCTGACGAATGACTTCTTTGTGAATCTGCTCGATCTGGGCGTGGTTTGGCAAGCAGCTTCTGAGGCGGGTGATGTGTTTGAAGGGCGCGATCGCACCACAGGCGAACTCAAGCGGACAGGTACCCGAGTTGACCTCGTCTTCGGGTCGAATTCTCAGCTTAGAGCGATCGCCGAATTCTACGGCTGTGAGGACTCGCAGCCCCGATTCGTGCATGACTTCGTAGCGGCGTGGGACAAGGTGATGAACCTGGATCGTTTCGATCTAAAGCGCTAGGTTTCTAGCAGCCAAGTTCAGTGAGGGCACCCCGCTAATCGGGAGAGGCATAGAAACCTCTCCCCGCTTCACCGAGCAGAAGCGGTTAGGATCGAGGATTTAATAAGATGCACAACTCCCGGCCCTCACCCCAGCCCTCTCCCGCTGGGAGAGGGAGCTAGATTCGGCTCCCTTCTCCCCAGGGAGAAGGGTTGGGGATGATGGCGGCGAGACATGCGCAAATGGCCAAGTTGTTTAATCCTCGATCCTTAGCCACTTTAAAACCTGATCTTGATACTGCTTGAAGGCAGGTTTTTCTCTGGTCGCCGCCGCCCGAGTGTCGCCCAAATCCACCGTAATCTCTGCCTGCACGGTTCCTGGCCGAGCCGTCATGACGTAAATACGCTGCGAGAGAAAAACGGCTTCGCGCACATCGTGGGTAATCATTAAAATGCTGGTGCCTGTACGACTCCACAGCTCTAGCAAAAATTGCTGCATGGTTTCTTTAGTCTGCACATCGAGCGCGCCAAAAGGTTCGTCCATCAGGAGAATTTTGGGTTGGCTGGTGAGGGCACGGGCGATCGCCACCCGCTGCTTCATCCCGCCAGAGAGTTGCTTTGGCAGCGATGGTGCAAACTTGCTCAGCCCCACCATCTCCAAATAGTAAGACGCCTGCTCGCGGCGCGTTTTGGCATCAGCGCCCTGTAGCTTCAGGCCGAACTCCACATTTTTTTGCACGCTCATCCACGGATACAGCGTGTAGTCCTGAAACACCATGCCCCGATCTGCTCCGGGGCCAACTACCGGCTGGTAGTCAACTGCAATCGTTCCCCGCGTGGGCTGCTCCAACCCCGCAATTAGCCGCAGCAGTGTCGACTTGCCCGAACCAGAAGCCCCCACCACACAGACAAACTCGCCCTGTTCAACATGCAGGTTGAGCGCCTTGAGCGCGGTGATTTTTTCTTTAGATGTGACAAATTCTTTGTGTAGATCGCAAACTTCCAAATGCATAGAATAACGTACGCTCAAAATGGTAGATGGCTGACGTGCGCTCTGCTAGCAGAGCGCCTTAAAGCTCGCTAATCGACAGCCCAACGACAGGTCGCCCTCAATAGCCAGCGTAAAGAAAGATCAATCAAAAATCCGATCACCCCCAACACAATCAGATAAGCGAAGATCTCATCGGTTCTAAAAAACTTTTGGGCAATGACAATTCGTTTCCCCAAGCCCTCGTTGGCCGCAATCAGTTCAGCAACGACGACCAGGTTCCAGGCAGCGGCCATGTTGATCCGAAAAGCGTCGATCATATTGGGCACGACAAAAGGCGTGATTACCTGCATCAGCGTCTGCCGTCGCGATCCGCCTAGCGTATAGGTCGCTTCTAGCAAATGCTTCGGCACAAATTTCACTGCGTCCATGATCATCAGCGTATTAAAGAAAACGACGCCAACAAAAATCAGCGCAATCTTAGGGGCTTCGCCCAGACCCATATAGATAATCAGCAAGGGAATAAAAGCCGGGGCGGGCATGTAGCGGACAATGCCGATGATCGGTTCAAGGAGCGATCGCACCGAAGCAAACGCCCCCATCGCAATCCCTAGCGGCACCGAAACTATCACCGCCAGCAAAAACCCAGCCCCTACCCGAAAAATGCTAGCCCTGAGATCTTCAAAGAACACCCCCTCGCTAATCAGCCCGCCAAATGCCTGAACGACATCGACTGGCGATGGCAAAAACTTCGGATTAACCAGCCCGGTGCTGGAGAGCAGCCACCAAAGCGCTAAAGGAACAACCACAGACAGTATCCGCAGCTTCCAGTCCAAGTTGGCCGGAATCGGCTCGCCCATTCGCCAAAACAACCGGGGCTTCAGGCTCTGACGATGATCTCGCGCTGCCAGCAAAGGATGCGCAGTCGTGGCTTCGATTTTCATCTATGATGCCTTCCTATTGAGCCGCCGCATAAGCTTTGACAAACTGATCGTCCAAAACCGGAGCCAGTTCTGGCGCTTCTGGAATAAACCCAACGCTCACCATAAAGTCAGCCATTTCCTTTGCCGCCGAGGGCATATATTCAATCCCCTCTCCTTCGCTAAAGGCTTCCAGGTTGTCTTCTATGGTAAAGAAGCGCGTACCGTCTTTGAGCTGATTTAGCTCTTCGGTGCTGATGCCGGCGCGCTCAGCCATAATCTCATCGGCCCGATCAGGGTTCTCTTCCATAAAAGCCAATATGTCAAACCAGGTATTGACAATTGCCTGCACATCCTCTGGCCGCTCGTCAATAATAGTTTGGCTCATCACCAGCAGGTCGGGGATTGCGCCGGGAAAGTCAGCAGAGCTGATCAGCTCTTTACTGCCCTCACGCTCCAAAGCCGTCAGCCAAAAGGGGGGAAAAGCACCCACCGCATCTGCTTGACCGGCTGCAAAAGCGGCTGCCGCCGCCCCGGTTTCCAGTGGCAAAATCTCAACGTCGTCGCGAGATAGCCCTTCTTCCTTCAGAGCCAGGGTCAGCAGAAAGTCATCAACGACGCCTTCTTCTACAGCGACTTTCTTTCCTTTTAAGTCGGCAACGGTATCAATATCTTCAGTGACGACAATTTTGTCGTTGCCCGCAGAGTTATCGTTCACCAGCACCGCGACCTCCCCATTGACCGCGTCAGCCGCGAATGAAATGGTGTCATTAAGCGTTTGGCAGTTGCCGTCAATTTGCCCAGCGGCCAACGCCTCCATAGATTCGATGTAGCCATCAAACCACTTCATCTCGACATTCACATTATTGGCGGCAAACAGTCCTTCTTGCTCAGCGATCGCCCAGGGCCACCAGCCAGGCCAGTTGCTGTAGCCAATCACAATCGGTTCACCTGCTGCGGTGCTGCCTGCGCTCTCCCCCGTCTCAGGCGCAGAGCCACAGCTCACAGTGACCAGGAGAGTGCAAAAAAAAGCAAGGCATAGCGAGATTAATTGACGTCGTTTCATATCACCCACAAAATCATGGAAATTCCACAATACGGATTAATCAGCCGCCTCGGCTGTAGCTAAAAGCACTGACAGGGATGCTAATCCATGAAGCAGTCGTATCGGGAGAATAGCGCCATGCTATTGAGGCGATCGCTCCAGGAATAAACTGTTTTGCGACGACGAAGCAGGAACAATTTTAGAAAAGACATAGAAAAGCCAAGAGTTTCAAACAGTACAGAAAGTCAAAGGGTTTTTATAGGTCATTTTTAATGTGATCGCTTATCAGGTCATTTCTATTACAAAAAGCATAGAAGGTTGAGCCCGTCCGGATAAAGCGCCAGCAAACCGCCCTGAACGCCGCTAGGCAGTCACGCTTTGAGGCATCACTGCCCTAGCCTGAACTTGCTGCCGCACCCAGGCATACCAGGCATCCAGCCCTTCGCCGGTTTTCGCCGAGACTGGGATAATCGTCACCTTAGAGTTAAGTTGACGAACATTAGCCACAATTGTTTCAATATCTACGTCTAAATACGGAGACAAATCGGTCTTAGTGATCAGCAGACAGTCCGCTTCTCGGAACATAATGGGATACTTCAGCGGCTTGTCTTCGCCTTCAGTGACGCTGAGCAGCGCTACTTTGGCATGTTCGCCCACTTCAAATTCTGCCGGACACACCAAGTTGCCGACGTTCTCTACAAATACCAGGTCAAAATCGCTGGGCTGCTGCTCCTGCTCAAACTGATGCAGCCCGCCCGCTACCATCTTAGAATCCAGATGGCAGGCTCTCCCAGTGTTGATAGCAATGACCGGCACCCCGCAATCGCGCAGTCGGTCAGCATCTAGCTGAGTGGTCATGTCTCCTTCGATCACCGCCATTCGCAGCTCAGACTGTAGCTGTCGCAATGTTTGCTCTAGCAGTTGGGTTTTGCCCGATCCCGGACTGCTCATCAAGTTCAAGCAGGTAATACCCCAGCGATCAAAGCGATCGCGATTAGTATCTGCCCCATGCTGGTTAGCATGCAGCAAATTCATCTCTAGTGCGGCGTCAAACGTCTGGTGCATAAAGCTCCTTCTAATAACAGCGATTGCGCTAGGCAGAGACCGCTGCTGAAAATTCCACTCGGTCAATCTTCAGCTCACGGCCAGAGCGAATGTCATCCATTGGCGACTGGCAGCTAGGGCAGGCATATTGCAGCCCCATCTGGGGCCGGTATTCCTGCTGACAGCGATGGCAAAAAGCAATCAGGGGCTTATCAGTAATTACTAGCTCCGCGCCTTCTAAAAACGTGCCTTGAACTTGCGCCTGAAAAGCAAACTGTAAGCCAGCAGGCTCAACGCAGGTAAATTCGCCTACGGTCAAATGCACTCGCTCCACCAGCGGATTCCCCGGTTGCTCAGCCAGCCAGTCCTTAACTGTGAAAATTAGCGCCTTAGTCATGTCGGTTTCATGCACAGGTCGCTTCCTCCCGCCTTGCGATCGCACCTGCCCGATGCTTTTTTCCTCAGCTACAGCTTACAGCAGGAGTGAACCTCATCTCAGTGATGCCGATAACATCACGGGCAACTCGTTCAGCTCAAAGCCACCAATCATCAACTGGAATTTATAGGCTGGTTCAAATTTTCACAATCAAGCCGGATCATCATGAATTATCCGTGAACCTTCGGAGGCAGTAAGACAACTTCAAACCCCCACAGGTTTTAATACAGAA
>JBBQAC010000039.1:0-22836 GCA_038315915.1 Phormidesmidales cyanobacterium | reverse complement strand
CGACCGATCACCCAGCCCGTCGTAGAGGGAATTTTGTATCTCTATACAGATGTGCCCAAAGACTACGTTTTCTTTACTCGCTACACCACTCGCCTACCTAACCAAACGCTCCATGGCGTCGGTATCGCCGGACAGTTCGTCAGTTGGCTTGACCGCTCCAGCACAGGAGAGCCCTGCGACATCTTTTACAACACTTTGTTTTGAGCGGTTCGCAGTAAGAAGGTTTCTGCGACCGGTGTAGACAGTAGCTTCATTTAGCGCTCGACTTTATTACCCTTTAAGAGGTCTTAATCGTGACTAATCAACCAGACCCTGGTCAAAATCGTAATCGTTTTTGGGATGCGGTAACGGCGGCACTGCTGACATTGGCACTGTTTGCTATGGCGATCGCCTCCACCTACACCACCTATCTCAACACTCAGCAGCACAGCCTCCTGGAAGATCAGCGCCAGCAGCTACAGCTCGTTGATCTGCACTGGCAGAAGCTCAACCAGGCCGAAATATTAGCTACTAGCGGCAACTACCCTGCTTGCACAGAAATACTCGATGAAGTCCCAGTAGATTCAGACCTTTATCAGCAGGTTCAAGTCCTGTCAGAAGAATGCTATGCGCCGCTCAATCGGCAGTGGCTGGCAAACGCGGAAGCGATGGCGGCTGATCATCATCTGAAAAATGCGATCGCCCAAGCCAGAAAAATTACCCAAGGGTCTCTTCAGGCTCAGGCGAGCGATCGCATCCAAACCTGGTCGCAGCAAATTATCGAAATAGCAAAGCGGCACTACGCTGCGCCGACCGGTGAGTTCGACGAAGCTGTGAATGTCATTAGCGCGATCCCAGAAGGCACTCCCCTTCGTGAAACCAGTCAGGCTCTGCTCGATCAGTGGCAGCAAGCATGGGCTGGCAATCAGCATCAATACGAGGCGGCTAAATTAGCGCTTGATGGGAGTGACCTGGCAAAAGCTGAGCAATCTGCTAATTCGATGAGTTCGCATCCGTTTTGGACGCCTCAGCAAACCCAGATTCTGATGGATGTTGAAAAGACCCGGCACCACTTCGAGCAGATCATCCAAGAAACGGAGGATTTGCTCAACCGAGGGGAACTAGGGGGGGCCGCGCTCAGAATTCAACAGCTCCCAGATACGGCACCCTGGAATAGGCAGAAGCAAAATACTCTTGCACAGATTGATATCCTTAGAGAGGAAAGAAAAGGGACATCGTTTGCAGTTGCAGTCTCAGTTATCGGTGCCGTTGTGTTTTTTGGGATGCTCAAGCAGCTCTTTTAGCAATGCGAAACTCCCCGCCGTGGCCTTTGTTGTCGTTCTCATAGGTTGGCATTGCAAGCCACTTGCAGATCAAGGGGAGTTTAAAAGAGAGTGCGTTCTATTGATGGCTCCCAGAGCGAGCAGGTTGGCAATCTGTAGGCCGCTGAGTCCTTTTGTGTTCTCGATTTCGACATTTTCGTAGGGGCGATCGCGCCGATTGAGCGGCCTGAGTATCCGCTTTTTGGGATCGGCTATCTGGTGCAAGTCGCCGATCCGAATCATCTCGTCGAGACCGCCGCTGATCACAAATTGGCTGTTAGGACTGAAAGCAATAGATCGAATTCCCCCGGTTCGTCCCGTAGAGTCTTTAGGCAGCAAAATGAAGCACTGCTTACTGGCATCAGACGTTTTGAGATCCCAAATATAAACCAGATGATCTTCGCCGCCTGCTGCTAAATATTGACCGTTCGGACTAAACGCCACAGCTCTAATGCCCAGTTCGGGCTGGGTAAAGCGGTGGCTCACTTCTTCTTTGCCGGTGTCCCAAAGCATCACGGTTGCGTCATCGCTGCCGCTGGCAATTGTTTTACCATCTGGGCTGTAGGCCACTGAACAAACCCGATGCTCATGCCGGGTCAGGGCTTCCCAGGTGCCCGCTCGCCGATCCCAGCAGCGTACGCGCTGGTCGTCACCGCCGCTGATCAGGTAGCGGGCGCTGTCAGGCTTGAAGCTCACCGCCCGAATCCAGTGATTTTCCTGCTTCAGGGTAGTCAGACAAAAGCCAGAGGCCGTATTCCAAACTTTGATGGTGCAGTCATCGCCGCTGCTGACCAAAAGCCGCCCGCCCTGACTAAAGGCGATCGCCCGCACCCAGCTCGTATGTCCGCTCAGCGCCGTCAGGCACTGTCCGGTCTCGGCGTCCCACAGGCGAATGGTGTGATCGTCTCCGGCGCTGGCGATCAGGGCATTTTGAGGGTCTGCCGCGAGTGACCAAATGCGGCCCTGGTGAAGCGGCAGCGTCGCTTTGCGATCGCCCGCCGTATCCCAAATCGAAAGCTCACCGCTGTCGCCCCCGCTGACAATTCGCTCGTCGCCAACAACAGCGATCGCGCGAATACCGTTGGCATAGCCCCAGTAGGTTCTCAGCGCCCGAACGCTGGGCAAAGCCGTCTGCTGCGGATTGCCGAGAAGAGAATTTTGTCCAGACAGGGCAACCGTCTGCGCAGACTCTGCATCGATCTGCCAAAGTAGCAGCGTTTGTTTATCGCCGCCTGCTGCGAGCAACAGCTTTTCTTCCTGCTGCTGAAAGGCCACCGACCAGACACGGCTCTGCTGAGTGGATAAGCTGCCGACATACTCAAAAGTATTGAAGTCCCACAGCATGACCTGCGCGTCGTCGCCGCCGCTGGCGAGAAACCGACCGTCGGCGCTAATTGCCAGTGACCGCACGCGATCGCCTGATCGATCCAGACTGGCTAACTGGCAACCGCTGGCCGTATCCCAAACAACAATTTTTTTATCTTCGCTGCCGCTCACCAATCTCGTCCCGTCGGGGCTAAAGCAGACTGTTCGCACCCAGTCCGTATGCCCTTCTAGTTCTACTGGAGTCGGCACAATTGCCTCATTGGAGAGCGCTGCTACCGACCACAGGCGAATTGTGTAGTCGTCGCCGCAGCTCGCCAGCCGCTGACCGTCCGGACTGAAGATGAGTGCGCGAATGCGGCTGTGTCCAGACTTAACCACACTGGCAGCATCCGCTTCAACTTCTTCGACCTTGCGCATCTTGCCGCGCTCTGGCTGAGCTACCGCCTGACGCGGAAACTGGCTGATGATACGGCCATCTTGAATGCGATACAGCGTAATCTTGTTGTCGCCGCCGCTGGCAATTATGCGCCCGTTGGGACTGGCTGCGACCGTGTGAATCCAGTCTTTTGCAGACTGCTGCCATAGTTGCTCTGGCTGAGTGACAGAGGGCTGAGCGGGCAACTGCCATAGTTTCAGGCGGCTGTCGTCGCCTGCTGTCACTAACAGCGGAGCGTTGGGGACAAAGGCGATCGCCCGTACCCAACTATTATGAGCTAGCCATTCGGCCCGCTTTTGACCGGCTGGAAAGTGGGCTTTCTCCAGCGTTTGCCACAGGTGAACCATGCCATTGGTATCTCCCGCAGCCAGCAGTGGCAATGATTGGCCCGTAAGCGGGAGAGAATTTTGTGGTGGGGCATTGAGAGCGATCGCCATCACATCACTCAGCGTTTCTGTAAAGACCGAGCGATCTATCAGAGCGTGGTTGAACTGAACATCTCGCAGCTTTACTCTTTGCAAATAAGCCTGCCAGATAGTGAGCTGAGAAAAATCTCTGCCCGAAAGCTGTTCAGGAGAAAGCTGCACCATCAAATTAATAAAATTCCCACCCGCGTAGCCCAGTCGCTGAGGATGCCGCTGGCGAAATCCATCAAGCTGCTTGTCCAGATAGTCTTCAGCACCGTAAAGACCTTTAAAGTGATTCTTCAATCGATGCAAAATTGGCTGGAGGATATGGTCAACTTGAAACTTGCGTAAGGACTCTTCAGCATCTGCCTTCATCAGAGCATAGCGGTTAAACGTGTCCCAATTACTCCGCACCAGCGCTTGAAACATCTCCCGAATAAATCTATCTAAAACGTATTGCTCAACGATAGGGTGAAGCGAAAATAAGACACCCTCTGCTTGCTTAATTTCAACGAGCGATCGCCGCTCCAAAGACTGCAACGTATAAACCAAATTTTGCTTGTGATCGAGCGCCACAATATCCGCCTTCAGATCCTCCAGAGTACAGGCTTTGCCATTGATCGCAAGCCAATACATCACCTCTTTTTCAATTGGAGGCAGGCGCTTAAACTGTTTTTTTAAAACGCTTCTCAGCTCATCAAAAACAGAAATATCCTGTTCTAAGAAGTCTCTAATTCCGCCGAAAAAAACATCCTTAATCGTATCGGCGGCTAGCCGCAGCGCCATGGGATGGCCTCTATAGCGAGTGATGAGCCGCGCGTAGTCTTCCCGAGAGCCGCGCAGGCGAAAGCTTCTCAGCATTGCATCTGCTTCTTCATGACTCAATCCCCCCAGCGTATAGAGCCGCGCTAAGGGATCATCTTCTACCAGAGAGAGAAGCTCTCTTGGCTTTTCCCGACTCGTCAAAATCACACAGCTCGCATCCACCGTAGGCTGTTGCTCAGAGGATCGCCTAATCGCTCTGAGCAGTCGTCTGTAGCCTTTAAAGCGGTCTTGATACAGGCTAGCTTGATGTCTGCGACTCGCTGAAAAGGTCGGCGTTCTTGCAGAGTCGTCAGTTGCCTTCTCTACATCTGCATCACGAGTTTTCTCATATTCTTTAAAGGCACTCTCAAAACCATCCAGAATAATCAAACAACGTCGCCTGGAGAGATAGTCAATAAACTGCTGAATGAGGGTATCTATTGACTCATCGATAAAGGTTTCGTGGAACCTATCGACAGTCGGCGGCAAAGGCGCTGAAGCCTCTGCTGACAGAGCGCTGTCGATAGATTTCTCATTCGTTAAGACATGTGCAGCCTCCACGTCATCGTCCTCAATCAGATTGTCAGATCGAAGAATATGTAGCAGCGCTTGTAAAGAGGCTTCGGGAGTCTTTGTCTGCTCTATCTTCAGCCATACGACCTGGTCGAAGTTTTTGCCAAGTTCTCTGGCAAGCTGAGCAGCCAAATAAGTCTTACCAATACCGCCCATGCCGCAAATTGCCAGGAGCTTTCGAGGTCTGGCCGGATGCAATATCCAGCGTCGCAATTCTTTCAGCGCCCCGGTTCGTCCCTGAAAAGAGTTGGTCTCAGGTGCATCCTCAAGATGATATTGGGTGTTTAGCCGAGAATAGGTTGTCGGTAGCTTGTCCAGCCATCTGCTGCGATCTGTATAGCGATCATCTGCTGGCGATATGGCCGACAAAGCAGTGGAACGATCCAAATGGTTCTCAAGCGGGCTGTCCATCTTTAAGCGGTTAATCTCAGCCTCACTATCGCTGATTCCAGAAATCTGTTCTCTCAGCTTCTTCTCCAGGGATGTCAACTTGCCAGGGCCGCTACCCTCAATCTCAAACTTTCTATAGACTTCGCCTAGTCGCTTACGAGCGGCAGCTTTACTGATCCCCAAAGAGGCGGCAATGTCTTCACCGCCATTTTTCTTTAGCGCTAGCTTGAGCACTTCCAACTCTTTGTCAGATACCCGTTTCGCTTTGGCAATTGGGATCAGAAGATCCTCTGGAATTCCGGGCTGTGACATAGGATTGCTGCCGTCAATAGGGTCTTAGTAAATATGTTCTAGATGCAATTTCTGAGCACGCATCCGGTCAGTTTAGCTCACAACTCACTATGTGAGCTTCCTCTAACCCGCATCAAAAAAGGCATCATCCCGATGTAAATGTTTCAATAACCGTCAAATGTATTAGAAAGCACAAGATAAGAGCATCTTCCCTTCATATTTGAGCGTATTCTTCACGTAGTCTTGACAAACTAAGTGAGAGTAGCTAATTTACTAAGTGAGGATAAGTGAGATTTTGGTGTTCAACTATTTCTAAGTGAGGCCGTGAGTGAGGTGAGGCCGAGCAAAGTTTGTTTACTCAACCCTCAAACCGACGATTTAGTCGGCAAGGAGCCCTGTTTGCCATGTTTAATTCATTTAACCCCTTGAACTTCGTCGCCAAGCGCGAGGACGTCAGCCGCGAGCCCGACCCTGACAATGCCAATCGCGATCTGGACTCGTCGTCTGCTAATGCGGCGGCGGATGTTCACAAGGCTAATCCGGATAAGGTGTCGGTGAATGACCTTAACGATGCAGAACCGCTTCACAACCCGAGTGAGGCCGCTTATCGTCAAACTTCACTGGAGTCTCGGCTAGAGGCCAAGCTAAAAGGGGCATGGCAGCGAATTCAGCAGCAGGCAGATCAGATTGTGGCGATGGAGTGTGAGACGACGAAGCAGGCGCAGATATCTCAGGCTAAGCTGGCTTACCTGGAGAAGTGGTATAGCACCGAGCTAACCCGCATGGAGCAAAAACTGCGCAGCTACGTGGACACTCAGATAGTCCGCGTTCATAGCGTCTATTCGACGCCTGATGCGAGCGCGGCAACGCCGCTAGCAGGCCAGCTTCAAGCAACCAGGCAAACAGCTGGTCAAACGACTTATGTGGTGCCCGAACGTCCAAATGCTAACCGGGCCAGTCAGTTGAACCCAGTGTCGCTCTTCCTGCTGCTGTTGGCCGTGGGTGTGGGGCTCGCTCACCTGCTCGCCGCCGTGATCGTAGCCTACACGGGCTCATCTAGCGTATTGATTGCCTTGAGTGAGATGACGACGCGGCAATTGCTACCGGCGATCGCTGCCGTCATTTTTGTCAGTGGGGCGATCGCCTTCACCTGGGAACTGCGCAAGTAGGCGGTGAGTGTGACCTTCGCACTCACCGCTGGACTACTCGTCGCCAAGAATTTTAGGCACTTTAAAGAAGTCCGCCTCGCGCTCAGGCGCACCGTCTAAAATGTCTTCGCGCCCCGCGAACACCGCTATTTGATCAGGGCGAGTGATGTTGCTCACTTCAATCGCTCTGGTCGTCGGCAAAACGTCCTGCGTATCTAGCTCATCGAGCTGCTGTACGTATTCTAAAATGCTGCTGAGCTGGCTGGTAAACTGCTGCTCTTCAGCGTCGCTAAGCTCTAGGCGAGCAAGGCGGGCAACTTTGCGCACCTGTTCGAGGGAGATCATAAGGCAGGGTATGAAAGGGTGGGGCGGTAGAGGTATAAAGCAGCCTAAATCATATCGAGATTCAGCCGACCAGTAATCTTGAGCCAGTTTTGAGCTTCTAAATAGTTATTGGGGGCCATGCGCACAGCTTCTAGCCAGTAGCGAGCCGCTTCGTCGTACATGTTGTTGGCTTCGCTGGCGTCACCAGCGGATTCGGCCTGCTCGCCCCGGTAGTGATAGATGACAGCCGTATTGTTGAGCGCTTGAATCATGCGCGGGTTGAGTTCGAGCGCTTCTTTATAGAGACCTAAGGCGGTGTCATGCTCGCCGTTACTGGCGTGAATAAGCCCCATGTTGTAAAGGATGTAGCCCTTATCGTAGGGGTCTTCTTCCAGGGTCAAAGCTTCTTTGTAGTTATCCATAGCTTCGGCGTATTCACCATCGGCCTGAGCTGACATACCGTCCCGGTAGTAGGCAAAAGCCTCTTTGGCCTGCTGCTTAGCTGGCAGCATTTTCAAGATCATGTCGGCCATGACCGTGAATGACTTGTCAATGAAGTTGTCGTTCTTTTGGGTTCTTGGCATAGAGACGCTTTAAAAACTCCGGGGGGCTACCGATATCTCTAAAGGGTATCAAACTGTGGAGGAATTAGGCTTACCGAGACCGACGGCCCTGCGAGAGCGCAACTTCCCGAGGATCGGCTTGCTCCACGAGAAAGTTGACCAGTTCGCCAATGGTTTCAAACGCAGATTCGTCGAAGCGATCACTCAAATCCAGGCCAAATCGCTGGAAAAAGTCTTCACAAAACGTAAGAGACCAGTCAAACCAGCAAACCAGAGGAAAGTGCAGATCCCGGTTGAGGCGATCATCCGGTCTGACCCGGCCAAATTCGATCCCCGAGTATTGAGCGAAAGTCTGATAGACAAATGCCAGCACCGGACGCGCCCGCTCCTGACGGCAAAATAGCTGGCACCATTCGCCGGGGCTCAGGCGCTGACGGGTACGCCTTTTCATCCACTGGTTTACCTGCTTGCGAACGGTCAAGTCGGGGCTCATATCTGAGTAGGTACTCACGCTGCTGAGCCAATTGTTGAGCGAGCCGATCATCACCTGACTAGTCATAACAAATATCGGTTCCGCAGAAACCGCCGGAGCATTGTGTGTTTAATATTCCCGCTCACCCTAGAGAAATTACGGTATCTTTTCTAACTTTCTGTACTGAAATGTTGAGACAGCCAGGCCGGACGGCGATCGCGACCTTAAACCACCAGGCTCGCAGGACTGCTGCTCGTCAAAGTTTTTTCAAAGGCGGTAGCTGG
Organism: Phormidesmidales cyanobacterium; assembly: GCA_038315915.1. Lineage (GTDB taxonomy): Bacteria > Cyanobacteriota > Cyanobacteriia > Phormidesmidales > Phormidesmidaceae > Phormidesmis. The sequence goes on along the minus strand of JBBQAC010000039.1, from coordinate 14,517 downwards.
CATTGGACGTCCTACCCAAAATCCCTGTAGATAATCGCAGCGGTACTGATTGAGCAGAGTCCGTTCATCCGGGTTTTCGACGCCTTCGGCAACCACTTTGAGTCCCAGCCGGTGAGCCAGCTCGATAGTGGACTGCAAGATCGCCTGATTTTTGAGGTCGTAAGCCGCGCCGCGCACGAAACAGTTGTCAATCTTGAGGGTGTCGATGGGCAGGTGCTTGAGATAGCTGAGAGAAGAGTAGCCAGTGCCAAAGTCATCGATGGCAATTTTTACGCCGAGCGCTTTGAGTTCCAGGAGGATGGTGATCGCCGTGTCCGCATCCTGCATCAGCGCTGTTTCAGTCACCTCTAGCTCCAGCTCGCTGGGCGCTAACCCACTGACTGCCAGGGTGTTTTTGACCACCTCGATCAGGTTGGACTGGTTGAATTGCACACTCGATATGTTGACTGATATATGGCGCAGGCCCAGGTTGAGCGATCGCCAATGCCTCGCCTGCGCGCAGGCCGTCTCCAGCACCCATTGGCCAATGGGGACAACCAGGCCGGTTTCTTCGGTCAGGGGAATAAACGTAGCCGGTGAAATATAGCCGCGTTCCGGGTGCCGCCAGCGAATCAGCGCCTCACAGCCTTCTATTTTGCCAGTGCTGAGGTTGAGCTGAGGCTGATAGTGCACTTCAAATTCATGGCGCTCCAGGGCGTAGCGGAGCCAGGTCTCCATGGCAATTTGATCGCTCAAAACCAGTGGGATATCAGAGCGATAGATCTGGCAGTAATTACTCTTTTGTCTTTTGGCATGTTCGAGAGCGGCGTTGGCCTGACGCAGCAGGGTGTAAATGTCTGTGCTCTGGTGCAAGGCAAAAGTAAGGCCGATACTGATAGTGACAAAGACTTCTTGCCCCGGCAGTGAGAAAGGCCGACCGAGGGCATCTATCACTTCATTGGCAATCTCTCTAGCCTGCTGAGGATGGGCCAAATCGGGTAGGACGACAGCAAACTGGTTGGCGGTGAGTCGGGCCAGGGTAGCTTCCCGGGGCAAACAGGCTTGCAGGCGGCGGGCTGAAGCCTGAAGGAGGACATCACCGGCAGGATAGCCCATGACGGTATTGACCAGGCCCAGGCGATCCAGGCTGATGCTCATGAGGGCCAGGGTTTGCTGGCTGCGGTGGGCGGTGGCGATCGCCTGGGCAAACCGCTGGTGGAATAGCTCATAGTTGGGCAGGTCGGTCAGGCTGTCGTAGTGGGAGAGCCGGTTAAGGCGTTCGGCGGTGTGGCGCAAGGCGGTGCCGTATCGCTCGCTGATAGTGGTTTGGCGGTTCAGGCGAGCGGCAATTGCGCTGGCAACTTCGGCGCAGGTAAACGGCTGCACTAGGCAGTCGTCTGCACCTAGCTCCATTGCCTGCCGGACGTGCGATCGCTCATCGGTGAGCAGCACAAAAGGCGTGAGCTGAAATTCACTGCCTTGTCGCAGCGCGGTCAGCACCTGATGGCCATTCAGATGGGCGATCGCACAGTTACAGACAACAACATCAGGCCGGTGTTGCTGACCGGCCTCAATACCTGAGACCCCATCGTCTGCCGTCTCAACGAGAAACCCCTCAGCTTGTAGGTGACCCACCAACTCAGTTCGCTGAGCGCTAGGGCTTTGAATGACTAGAACTTTTTGCATGGGACGTTTCTCAGCCCTCGCACTGTCCGGTTGAGCCGGAGACGTATAAAGTAAGCAAGCACCAGTCGTCCCAACGTAGATTTTCACTGAGAGACGACTTCATTGGCAGCTCGTCTACGAAGCAATCGCAATATGTGCGTGGCTTGCACACCTAATTATCAGTGATGTTTTTGTAATTGGAACGTGCTGGCAGGATGGGCTAGCTCTAGAGTGCCCGGTGGTGAGTAGGTGAGCGCAAATGTATGGCGAAGAGGGGATGACCTGCCCCCGCTCGATTGAGGTTTGGCCCGGTTACTTTACCAATCAGCAGGCTTTGACGTCGGGCTAACCTGCCTGAGTTCCGGCGGTTGCCAGGGTCTCGATAAAGCTGGGATAGGAGACAGCGGCGGCTTCGGCTCGACGGATTTGGGTTTTGCTAGTGGCCCGAGTGGCGGCGATCGCCAGACTCATGGCAATGCGGTGGTCGGTGTAGCTATCGAGTGAAGCCCCTTTGAGCTTGGCATCTGCGCCCATGCCGACAATGTCTAAGCCGTCGGGACGTTCGGTAACGCGGCCACCAAGCTGAGTGATGGCACTGGCCATGACTGCGAGGCGATCGCTCTCTTTTACTCGCAGCTCAGCGGCGTCTGTAATCACAGTTGTACCTTCGGCAAAGAGCGCTGCGACCGCCAGAATCGGCACCTCGTCGATCAGCCGGGGGATGAGATCGCCGCCAATTGCGCAGCCCTTTAAACGGCTGTGGCGCACACGCAGGTCTGCAACGGGTTCGCCGGTCACTTCTCTTTTGTTTTCGAGCGTGATATCGGCGTTCATGTTGGCAAGTGCCTCTAGTACGCCCGTGCGCGTGGGGTTGATCCCGACATTTTGGATCAGCAGATCAGAACCAGGTGTAATCGCCGCCGCAACTAGCCAGAAGGCAGCGGAGCTGATATCGCCGGGGACAATCACCGTTTGGCCGGTGAGCTTTGCGGGGCCGTGCAGGGTAACGCGACAGTCAGCCGAATCGATGGAGAGGTTGGCTCCAAAGGCTTTAAGCATCCGCTCGCTGTGGTCTCGCGAAAGACTGGGCTCGGTGACGGTGGTATCGCCTGCAATCGACAGACCGGCGAGGAGCAGACAGGATTTTACCTGGGCGGAGGCGATGGGTGAGTGGTAGTGAAAAGGATGCAATTGCTGGCCCTGAACGCCCAAAGGGGCGAGAGTGTGACCGGCTTTGCCCGCGATCTCAGCGCCCATTTGAGACAGTGGCGCAATTACCCGTTTCATCGGGCGAGTGCGAATCGAGGCGTCGCCGGTCACCGCGAAAAATTTACCCGGCTGCGCGGCCAGCAGACCCAGCATCAGCCGCAAGGTAGTGCCCGAATTACCCACGTTCAAAACATCGTCAGGCTCTTGCAGTTGTCCGCCTGTGCCTTCAACAGTGACCCATCCTCCGGTCTCAGCAGTGTCCAGGCACGAGACCTTGGCTCCCATGGCGCTGAAGCAGGCGGCGGTGCTGCGGGGATCTTCGCCGAGCAGCAGCCCCTGAATGCGGGTGGTGCCCTGAGCGATCGCGCCCAGCATCAGCGCCCGATGAGAAATAGACTTGTCGCCAGGGACGGTGATGGTGCCGGTAAATGGCCCGCCCTGGCTGCTGTCAACCTCTAGAGTTTGATGAGGCGTGGAGGTGGAATCCGGGGTGATCAGGCGCAAGAAAGCCATAGCCGTACAAAGCTAAAGGACAAAAGAGAGATAAAAGGCGCTCAGATCTTATCAAGTTCTCCTGCACAGTAGGCGTTGAACTGATCGAGGATGTCTTCTTCTTCGGAGTCTAGCGACTGGAGATCGCTAAAGGCGCGATCGCCCTGCGCGGTTAAGGTACTGAAGCTATCTCTAAATTCAGTTTCTGTCTTGGTGTCGATAACCTGCTGCATGACGCCGCTGGCAATGCCCAGGGCAGTTTTTGTCTCTTTGAGAAATGCGACGTAGCGATCGCGGTATTCATCGAGCTGTTCGTCGGTTAACGCGACGCCTTCAAACGACTGAGTCATGCTGTCAAGCTGGTCGGTGACTTGACTGACCGCACCGGTATATTCTTTGGCGGCTACTTTTAGCTGTTCCAGGTTTTGGGCACCTGAAGCCTTGAGCTGAACATTCTCAATTTCACTATCAAAGCTTTCTCGAATGCTTTGGGACTGCTGGGTGATATCGGCAAACTGTTTGCACTGTGAGGCTTGAGCGTTGCAACTGACCAGCCCGAGGAGCAAACCGCTCAAAATTGTTTTGCGAGTAGAAGCTTGAAGGACGCGACAATGGATCATGGATCTATAACAAAAGTGCAAAGGTGAGCCTAGTCGAGTTTAGAACCTATGGCTGCGTAAGTTGCCTATGATTGGGGTCAGTAATGTTTGGGTGAGGAAAAATTTATTTTGGTGAGCAGATCTAATCCGGCGACGAGCGCCCGTCAGCAGTTTTCGTCCTTGCAGGGCAAGCAGTATTTTAACTATGGCGGTCAGGGGCCGATGGCCGATAGCGCGATTTCTCAGCTCGTTCAGGCTCAGCAAAAGATTCAAAGCGAGGGGCCATTTGGCAGTGCAATCTATGAGTGGATACAGGCCGAAGGACAGCAGATCAGAAGCGCTTTGGCCCAGTCGCTGGGCACACGGCCAGAAACAATCACGATGACCGAAAACGTCACCATTGGCTGCAATATCCCGCTGTGGGGTTTGCCCTGGCAAAGCGGGGATCACATTTTATTAGGAGACTGCGAGCATCCTGGCGTGGTGGCCGCTGTCAAAGAAATTAGCCGCCGCTATGGGCTAGAAGTGAGTACCTGCGCCCTGGCCGCGACGATGAACGGGGGTGATCCCGTAGCCGTCGTCGAGCAGGCGCTGCGGCCTCGGACAAAACTGGTAATTGTCAGCCATGTGCTGTGGAATACCGGACAACTGCTGCCGTTGAGCGAAATCGTAGCGCTGTGTCATGCCCATACCCCTTATACGCGAGTACTGGTAGACGCGGCCCAGTCGGTTGGAATGCTGCCACTGGATCAGCCCGGTTGGACACTGCCAGAAACGGGAGTAGATTACTACGCTTTTACAGGGCATAAGTGGCTGTGTGGTCCGGCTGGGATTGGGGGGCTGTATGTACGAGATGACGTGCGGGATGAAACCGCACCGACTTTTATTGGTTGGCGTGGCGTGGAAGTAGATGGGGAAGCAAATCCGACAGGCTGGAAGCCGGACGGACGGCGATTTGAGGTGGCGACTTCTGACTATCCGCTGTGGGGGGCGCTCAGACAGGCGATGGTGGTGCAGGCAGAATGGGGAGAAAGTGCGGCTCGCTATGAACGGATTTGCGGGCTGAGTGAGCGGCTCTGGCGAGGGTTGCGATCGCTCTCGCACGTAAAGTGTCTGCTAACCCAGTCGCCACCGCCTTCGGGACTGGTTTCCTTTCAGCTAATTGGCGATGACGGACAGCCGAGTCCTGACCTGCACGGGGCACTAACAGGACAGCTAGAAGCGCAAAAGATATATGTGCGAACGCTGCTGTCGCCGAACTGTGTGCGAGCTTGCGTACATTATCTTTCGCTGGAGTCGGAAGTAGACGAGCTGATCGCGCGAATTGAGGCGTTTATGACAGCGTAGGCAGCGTGGGGTAGTCCTTGCCTTCGTATTCGCGGCAGCCTTCGCAGGGGCCAGCGGGATTGGGGGCGCAGCGGATGTAGGGCGATCGCGCATTCAGTTGGCAGGTGATATCGCCGATCACCAGGCCGATGCCGTCAACAAAGTGCTCATCGGGATCGCGGGATCGGGGAGAGAATCGCCGGAAGCGATCGCGGGCCGCATAGTCGGTGGCAATGTGCAGACTGTCTTGAAACTCGCTGTGCGATCGCAAGCCCAGCCAGAGGGAAACGACAGCGGGTACTAGCCCGATGGTAATAATTAGCACGATGAGCATGGGAAAAGAGACGGATGGCTTGCCGCTGATCCTAACCTAATTGTCTCTTGAAAGGCTGGGATTTGAGCCGTTTTTGCCGCTAGCTCTCTTTAGCTTTGGGCTTGAAGGTAGAGACTACGTGCAAATCTTTGAGCTGCATGGAATCTACGCTCGAAGGGGCGTTGGTGAGCAGGTCGCGGGCCTGTTGGGTTTTGGGAAAGGCGATCGCTTCGCGAATAGACTGCTCGCCTGCCAGCAGCATCACTAGCCGGTCTAACCCATAGGCAATGCCACCGTGCGGGGGCGTGCCGAATTCAAAGGCTTCGAGCAAAAAGCCAAATTTGTCCTGCGCTTCGGCCTCGGATAAGCCGATGGTTTCAAAGACTTTGGCCTGCACGTCGGGCTGGTAAATGCGCAGACTGCCGCCGCCGATTTCGTAGCCGTTGTACACAATGTCGTAGGCTATGGCCCGCGCTGTCGTCAGGTCTGCCGCATCTTCAGGATTCGGCGCGGTGAACGGGTGGTGCAGCGCTTCATAGCGGTTTTCATCGGCGTTCCACTCGAACATGGGGAAGTCGGTGACCCACAGCAGGTTGGTTTTACTTTCGTCGATCAGCTTGAGTTCTTGCGCGATCACCTGCCGCAATTTATCCAAAGTCGCATTGACCGTACTGACATCGCCCGCGCCAAACAGCAGCAGGTGACCGGGCTGTGCGCCGGTTCTCTCTAGCAGGGTTTGCTTTTGCTCGGGAGTAAGGTTGTCTTTAATCGCGCCGATGGTGTCAATTTCGCCGCCTTCGCGCACGCGCACATAGGCCACGCCTCTGGCCCCCGCATCGGTCGCCACCTTGAACAAATCGCCCTTGGGCTTAATTCGCACGTTAGAAATCGCATCGTTACCGCCCGGAATCGGCAGCACCTTCACCTGTCCGCCGCTGGCCACCGCACCCGAAAATACCTTGAAGCCGGAGTCTTTGACGATATCGGAAACATCTACCAGTTCCAGGCCGTAGCGGGTGTCGGGCTTATCGCTGCCGTAGCGTTCCATCGCTTCTGCGTAGGTGAGCCGGGGGAACGGGGTGGGAATTTCGATGCCTTTGACGGCTTTGAGGATGTGCGCGAGCAGCCGCTCATTCAGCGCCAGAATTTCTTCCTCGTCCATGAAGCTCATTTCCATGTCGAGCTGGGTGAATTCGGGCTGGCGGTCGGCTCTCAGGTCTTCGTAGCGGAAGCAGCGGGCGATTTGGTAGTAGCGATCCATTCCCGCCACCATCAGGATTTGCTTGAATAGCTGCGGCGACTGGGGCAGGGCAAACCATTCGCCCTCGTTGACACGGGAGGGCAAAATGAAGTCGCGTGCTCCTTCGGGGGTGGAGCGGGTGAGGATCGGCGTTTCTACTTCAATAAAGTCTTCGGCGTCTTCTAAAAAGCGGCGGATGGCTTTGGTGACGTCGTGGCGCAGACGCATGTTGCGGGCCATGCGATCGCGCCGCAAATCCAAATAGCGGTACTTCAGCCGCAGGTCTTCGCGCACGTTTTCTTCCTCGGCAGTCGAGACCTGGAAGGGCATTTGCTTGCGCACAGCGTTGAGGATAGTCAGCTCATCGGCGTACACTTCTACCTGGCCGGTGGGGAGCTTGTCGTTCAGCGATTCGGGCGGGCGCTGGGTGACCCGGCCCACAACCTTGACGACGTATTCATTGCGCACTTCTTCGGCTACGGAGTAGGAATCCGGTGTGCGGGCGGGGTCGCTGACGATTTGGACGGTGCCGGTGCGATCGCGCAAATCCAAAAACACCACCCCGCCATGGTCACGACGACGATCTACCCAGCCATAGAGCGTTACGGTTTTTTCAATGTGCTCGGCTCGGAGGTGACCGCAATAGAGGCTACGCATGGCGATGGGGAGGTAGGGAAATACCCAAGATAAAACCTTTACATTATGAAGGATGAAAGGCGGCTGTGGAACACAATGTTTTTTAGCTTCATTTTGCCTGTAGCACCCGACGCATAGAGGTCGGTAGATCTTGAGGGCTCAAAGGATTACGGGGCGTTCGATATTGTCGGATGGAACGATGACGGCACGGCTTGGGCCACCGGGAACTTCGGAGAGATCCGGATGTATTCTGATCCCCCTATCTACAGGTTTCAGCATGGTCGTGACGGTGCCTTGGAATAGTTACTCAGGTATAATGCAATATAGACTATCGCCTCAGTTGGTAGCTGTTTCTACTTATGACTGACCTCCTTCAGCACGCCATTACAGAAGTTTCCAAGCTATCTGACGAGCAGCAAGATGCGATCGCAACCCGCCTCCTAGCTGAGCTAGAGGACGAGCAGGCTTGGCAGGAACGCTTTGAGGCCACTACAGATACTCAATGGGATAGCCTAGCCACTATGGTACGGCAGGAAATTGGCTCAGACACGGTGGTGCCACTCGACGAAGTTTTCCCGATTAGTCAATGAAATCGAGTACTACCCAGGACTTTCGTAAGCGGCTGAATCAGTTGCCAATATCAGTCCAAGAACAAGCCAACAAAGCGTATGCGCTCTGGAGAACTGATCCACATCACCCAAGCCTTCAATTCAAACGAGTCAATCAGCGTCAGCCAATCTATTCAGCTCGTGTCAGTCTCAGTTACAGAGCATTAGGATTGCTAGAAGAAAAGCACATCTACTGGTTTTGGATTGGAACACATGCTGAATACGACGAACTATTGAAGCGATTGTGATACCGCCGCCTAACCCTACGTAGGAGCGGGCGGAATTTATAATGCAGGTGTTGATGCAAAAATAATGGTCGCCGTTCAGCTACATGTTGTGAATATTTCTATCATCGATGAGGTTGTTGAACAGTTGAAAGCCATGCCTCAGCCTTTGCAAAGGCAGGTGCTTGAATTCGTTCGATTACTGATGACAGCGGAAGTTCGAGGCACACAGGGACAGCAATTGTTACGTTTTGCTGGTTCAATTTCTTCTGATGACCTTCAGTTGATGCATGAGGCGATCAGGCAGGATTGTGAACGAGTAGATATTAATGGGTGGTAGGTTTTTGCTCGATACCAACATCGTTATTGCGCTTTTTGCAGATGAGGCGATTGTCAAAAGCAATCTTTCTCAATCCAGCGAAGTTTTCATTCCAATGCTCATGCTGGCGACATCCGGACGCTGGCTTAGATAATAGATTTTGCGCTAAGTATCCAAAATTCTAATAATCTTATGGGTGGTCGGGACGCTGTCTTCGGCCTTCTTTATTGGGAGCTAGCCTGGGATGCTGTTTTTAGTAGCGCCGGTTTCTGAAACGCTGCGATCGCCCACTGCCACTTTCGTCTTACTGCTGGCGATTTCCTTACTGATTCCGCCGGTGTTTGAGCGGCTGAAGCTGCCGGGACTGGTCGGTCTGCTGATGGCGGGTGTGCTGTTTGGCGGTAGCGGGCTGGGGTGGCTTGATCCAGGTTCCGAAACCATGAAGCTGCTGTCAGATATTGGCAAAATTTACCTGATGTTTGTCGCCGGGTTGGAAATTGACCTGGCACTGTTTCAAAGAACGCGCAATCGCTCTTTTACCTTTGGAGCGCTGACGTTTGCGATTCCTTTCGTCAGCGGTATCGCGGTGGGGCTGTTTTTTAACTTTGGCTGGCTGGCGGCGGTGCTGATTGGCTCACTGCTGGCTTCTCATACGTTGCTGGCCTACCCGGTGATTCAGCGGTTAGGCGTCGTGAGCGATGAGGCGGTAACCGTGACAGTGGGCGCGACTATCGTCACCGATGTGACTGCGCTGGTGGTGCTGGCAATTTGTCTGGGCATTAGCCGGGGGGATTTTACGACTGTAAAGCTAGCGACTTTGCTGGGGTCGCTGGGGCTGTATGCAGTTGCCGTTCTCTTTGGGCTGAAGCAGTTGGCTATAGCTTTCTTCCGTGCCACCGGTAAAGACGAGGGCAACCAGTTTTTATTCGTCATGCTGTCGGTATTTCTGTCGGCGGTCTGTGCGCAGCTTATTGGCATAGAAGGTATTATCGGCGCATTTTTAGCTGGACTTGCGATTAACAGCGTGATTGGTGATGGCCCAGTCAAGGAGAAGACAGAATTCTTAGGCAGCGTACTGTTTATCCCGATGTTTTTTGTCAACATGGGTTTGCTGCTCAATTTGCAGGCGCTACGAAGCCTGGGCCAATTTGTGCAACTGCCGCTGCTGATTGTCGGGGCGCTCTTAGCCTCTAAGCTTGCGGCCTCGCTGGTGACCAAAAAGCTGTTTGGCTATAGCTGGCCCCAAACCTGGACAATGTGGTCGCTCTCTATTCCGCAGGTGGCGGCGACACTGGCGGCAGCGCTGGTGGGCTATGAGGCTGAAATTATCGACGCGCAGGTATTTAACAGCGTGATTTTGCTGATGCTGGTGACGGCGATTTTGGGGCCACTGGTAACCGCGCGAACGGCTCCCCAACTGGCCATCGACAAGACCTCAGAAGAGGTTGCGCCGCTGAGCTGGCTACCGATTCCTGAAGATCAAACAGGGTCATATACCGTGATTGTGCCGGTTTATAACCCTAAGACTGAGCAAAGGCTGCTGGAGCTAGCGACGATGATGGCCCGCTATGAGAAGGGCAAAGTGGTGCCGCTGGCCATTGCGCTCGCCCAGCCGCAAATGGACTCACCGCAGCTCAACCGCACTATTGAGCGCAGCCGTCGGCGGCTACAGGCGGCAGCAGCTGTCAGTGATCAGTTTGGCGTGCCGCTATCCCCCACGCTGCGGATCGAGTACAGCGTGCCGCAGGCGATTTGTCACGTCAGTCGGGAGGAAAATGCTGATCTGATCGTGCTGGGAATGGGACGTCGGCTAAAGTTCGTTGCGCTCAGCAGCGTGCATGACGATGTGCTGTGGGCGGCTCACTGCCCAGTGATCGTCGCCCGACTGCTGACTTCCCCGATGCAGTTCAAAAATATTCTGCTGCCGATAGAAAACCCGTCGCCACTGACGATTCGGGTGCTGCGGTTTGCGCAGGTGCTGGCGGCGGCAAATCAGGGGCGGGTGACCGTGCTGCATGTATGCAGTCCGTTTGCTTCAGAGGTGCACCGGCTGCGACTGCAAAAGCAGTTAGAGATGCTGGTAAGTAAGCTGCCGGTGGGAGATTGCCAAATCGAGGTGCAGGTGTTGGTGCGTGAGAGCGTGGTCGGGACGATCGCCAAAGCGGCTCATGCGTATGACCTGGTGATATTGCGATCGCAGCGCCGCCGCAGGGCTAGCGGCCTCAACCTGGGCAGCAATACGCACCCCTTGCTCGCCCGCTTGGGTGGATCGGTGATCCTGGTGGGTGAGCCCCCTCCCCAACCGCGTAAAAACCAGAATCTATAACAACTGGTGAGATCATTCAAGGAAAAAGAGTGATACTATTTCAACTATAAATCGCTAGGGGTGCCCGCCCAATTGAAAGCAGGTGGGCTGAGAACATACCCTCTGAACCTGAGTCTGGATAATACCAGCGGAGGAAAGCATGAAAGCTTTTGTTGCCAGTCATACGGTTTGTTGGCGTCTCATCCAGGCTTATAGTCTCTGGGCTCATAGTCTCTCTGGTGAAAGCGGTGCTGTGTCTCATTTGGGGCAGCGGCTGTGAAATTTTCGCTGTGAAATTTTCTAGGAGGGATAAGAGATGTCTTCGATAGGCTCGGTAGTGTTGTTGATGACGCTGGTGGCGGCGGCGGCGTTCGCGCTGGTTGGGGTCTTTTGCACCGGGCGGCGCAGTATAAGCCTGGAAGACTATGTGATCAGCCGCAATCAAATCGGCGGGGCGACAGCGCTGGCTTCGATCACAGCGTCGGCGTTGGGCGCATGGATTTTGTTCAGTCCGCCGGAAGCAGGATCGGCCTTTGGCGGGCTGACGGCGATTCTGGGCTACTGCCTGGGGTCGGCGGCGGCGGTGGTGACGTTTGTTTTTGTGGGGCCGAGAATTCGGCAGGTTATGCCCTGGGGCCATTCGCTAAATGAGTACGTGCGCTATCGGTTTGCCCCCGATCAGCTAGAGGCTGGGGCCGGTCGCTCTGTGTCGGGCCAACTGATGTATGTCCTCACGGTGATCGTGATGCTGCTGTACATGTTTGTGTATTTGGCGGCTGAGCTGACGGCGATCGCCCAAGCCCTTCAACTGGTGTTGGCCGTTCCTTTGCTGGTGACCTCACTGGTGGTGATTGTGGCGGTCTTTATCTACACCACTTATGGCGGGCTCAAGGCGACCATTCTCACCGATACCTTTCAGTTTGCGCTGATTGTGCCGCTGCTGCTGATTTGCTTTGTCGCGACGGTGTGGATATTAGGCGGCTTCGGCGCGGCCTTTAGCCCGGTGGCTGAGAAGCTGCCTGCGCTGCTCTCTTTGAACAATATTGACGGGCTGCGATTCGGCGCGACGCTGGTGATTGCCATTATTGCCGCCGAATTGTTCAATCAGGGCAACTGGCAAAGAGTGTATGCCTGCCGCACCGATCAAACTGTGCGTCGCTCGTTTCTCGGATCGGCGGTGGTAATCTTGCCGATGATCTTTATTTCGGGGCTGTTGGGCCTGATTGCCGCCGGGTTTGACATGAGCGGGCCGACGGCCTTTTTTGATTTGCTGCGGCGTTTGCAGGTGGCTAACTGGCTGCTGGTGACAGTCATTTTGCTGGCGCTGGCGCTGGTGATGAGCAGCATAGACACTCTGCTTAGCGGCATTAGCTCGGTTTTTACCGGCGACCTGCTGCGGCTGTCGGCAGATCATGGCCGGGTGCTGCTGATTTCGCGGGTGCTGACGGTGGTGGTGGGGATTCCGGCAGTGGCGATCGCCTCCCAGGGCTACAGCGTTCTCTACCTGTTCTTTGTGGCCGACTTACTCTGCGCGGCGCTGTTGTTCCCCATCGTATTCAGCTTTTACAGCCGCCACCAAACCGCTGGCAACGCCTTTTGGAGTTCTCTGATTGGCATCGCGGTCGGGGTACTGTTTTTCCCTAAGCCCGATTTTGCCCCTTTGTTTGCCGTGCCTGGTGGCGGTGACCTGCTGAACAGCTTTGCAGCAGCCCTGGCCGCTTCAATGGCCATCACTCTGCTGTGGAACACCCTGGATAAGACAAACAATAAGTCTGTTCCTTTTAATTACAGCGATTTAAAGAGTGTGCAGCCTTATGGGGCGATCGCTCCATCTCCTATTGATCCTACAACCACGCATTTGCCATGACTTTTACCCTCGACCCATCGACTCACACCACCCGCGCCCTGCGCACAAGCTGGATCGCCAAGCGCAAAGGCCAGTCCAACGTGTCGCAGATGCACTACGCCCGTCAGGACGTGATCACCGAAGAAATGGAGTACGTGGCCAAGCGAGAGAACTTGCCCGTCAGCCTGATCAAAGATGAAGTGGCGCGCGGCAGGATGATTATTCCGGCTAACATCAACCACCCCAACTTGGAGCCGATGGCGATTGGAGTTGCCAGCAAGTGCAAAGTGAACGCCAATATCGGCGCATCGCCCAATTCTTCCGACATCAGTGAAGAAATTGATAAGCTGCGCATGGCCATCAAGTACGGCGCAGATACGCTGATGGATCTCTCGACCGGCGGCGGCAATCTCGATGAGATTCGCACGGCGGTGATTAACAATTCACCAATTCCGATTGGTACGGTGCCGATTTACCAGGCGTTGGAGAGTGTGCATGGCAGTATCGAGAATCTGGCCGCGCAGGACTTTTTACACATCATCGAAAAGCACGCCCAGCAAGGCGTCGACTACATGACCATTCACGCGGGCATCGTGATTGAGCATTTGCCCCTGGTGAAAGACCGGCTCACCGGCATTGTCTCGCGCGGCGGCGGCATTATGGCCCAGTGGATGCTGCATCACCACAAGCAAAATCCGCTGTACAGCCACTTCGATGACATCATCGAGATTTTCAAGCGCTACGATGTCTCTTTTAGCCTGGGAGATTCTCTGCGTCCGGGCTGTCAGCACGATGCTTCTGACGCGGCTCAGCTCGCCGAACTGAAGACGCTGGGCAACCTCACCCGCCGCGCCTGGAAGCACGACGTACAGGTGATGGTGGAAGGGCCAGGGCATGTGCCGATGGATCAAATTGAATTCAACGTGAAAAAGCAGATGGAAGAGTGCTCGGAAGCGCCTTTTTATGTATTGGGGCCGCTGGTGACCGATATTGCCCCCGGCTATGACCACATCACCTCGGCGATTGGCGCGGCGATGGCAGGTTGGTATGGCACGGCGATGCTGTGCTACGTCACGCCCAAGGAGCATTTGGGCCTGCCCGATGCGGAAGATGTGCGCAATGGGCTGATTGCCTACAAGATTGCGGCACATGCGGCGGATATTGCCCGTCACCGGACAGGAGCCAGAGATCGCGATGACGAACTCTCCCGCGCCCGCTACAACTTCGACTGGAACAAACAGTTCGATCTCTCGCTCGACCCGGATCGCGCTCGTGAGTATCATGACGAGACGCTGCCTGCCGACATTTATAAAACCGCTGAATTCTGTTCTATGTGCGGGCCGAAGTTTTGCCCAATGCAGACGAAGATCGATGCGGAGAAGCTGAGCGAACTGGAGAAGTTTCTAGCGACATCAGGAGGCACCGTCTAAAGTCAGTTCGGAATAAAAAAACCTTTAGGCTGATCGCCTTAATCACCCCTCTCGGGAGGGGCTAGGGGGTGGGTCTTCGGTGTGTAGCAAGGTTGCTGACCCACCCCACCCTCCGGGCATCCCTCCACAGGAGGGGACTTGTCGGCGAGGGTTTCGTCCCCCGAATTCGGCTTAACGTTTAGGTCGTTATAGCGGTTTTCAGTCGGGTGAGGTACAGTAGCAACAATGCGTAAACCAGTTACGGATGTCTGTTGAAGAAACCTGTGAGTAAGCAGATTTAATTCCGTCCTCCAAGGCTTTGTAGGTTCGAGCCCCGATAGCATTCA
>JBBQAC010000366.1:0-3185 GCA_038315915.1 Phormidesmidales cyanobacterium | reverse complement strand
CGCCCGGTAGTTAGGATTTTTGAGCGGGGTCGTCAAGCGGCCATTTTCGATTTTCCGGGCATACTCACAGCCAAACTGAAACTTATGTCGCTGATCGTCAATTGACCAGGATCGGTTCGACTCCATGTAAATGCCGTCTTCGATTGCGCCAATCAACGTATCGAAGCGGGTCTCTCCCGCCTCCAGGTTGATATTGGCCATCCGATCAATCGCTGGGCGATTCCAACTACACGACCGGGTACAGGCGACCCCCGGTACTTTCAACCGATCCTGGCTTTCTAGCCCGCCTAAGCCCCGCTCCAAAACGCCCTGGCGAATGAGATACTGCCGCTCTGCCGGGGCACCCGCATCGTCAAACTGGTAGCTGGCCAGTTCCCCCGCCTGGGTGGTGTCGAAGGTGACATTCATCAGCGGTGACCCATATACCAGGCTGCCAAAGTCTTGAGGCCGCACGAAGCTGCCGCCCGCATAGTTGCGCTCATCGCCCAAAATCCGGTCTAGCTCCAGCGGATGGCCGACGCTCTCATGAAGCTGAAGCATCATCTGATCGGGGGCGAGTACCAGGGTGGTCGCAGTGTTCGGGCAATCAGGCGCACTGAGCAAAGCCACGGCCTGTTCGCCAATTCGAGTGGCCCTTTCCCATAGCGCTGAACTGTCACTGGAGAGCAGTTCCCAGCCGCCCTGATAGCTATGCGCTAAGTAGCCATTATCTGTACGCGACTGGGTGACGCCGGGGGCTTGAGCGATCGCCCCCAAATGACTCTCCAACAGCATCAGCTTTTGGTACATCTGCGAGCCATTACTGCTGACAAACCAGCTTTCGACCTCGTGGGTACGGGCCACTGCGCTGGTACGCACGACCTCTGCGGATACCTTAAGCTGCTCGCACAGCTTGCGCAAAAGGTGGTTAATTTCGCCTACACCGAGCGCATCCAATGCCTGCTCGTAAGGTGAAACGTACTGCCCCACCGCTGGCGGGCGAACGGCTTGAGTAAAGCGATGAATGGCCCATTTGCTGGCCGCTACAGCCTGGTCATATGCCTGCTGAGCAGCCACTCTTAACGCCTTACCACTGAGCTGATTGGTCGCGCTATAGCCAAACTGGCCTTGGGCTAGCACTTCGACCATTGCCCCCTGACTGAGTCCTCGTTCATTTTGCTGAGGATGACCATCGCGCATTGATCGCCAGCTACTGACCTCCTGCACAGCGCGAATACCAATCCAATCAGCCGGAATATCAATTTGCTCAAGGGTTCTAGTGAGATGCCCAAACATAAGATTCGAGATGTGTGTAGATGCGTTCGATTGTTACTTATTTACCCAGATCAAAGCTCCGAACACATAGATTTTTTGGGGGTTTTGGGATTCTATCAATATTGACTTAACTTGTTTTTAACTAGATAAGTCTAATTTTTAATCGAAAATAATTCTAAAATCAAATTTAACTGAGTAAAATAATCTATAAATCAGATTTTAGTTTTGAAAACAAATATGGTAAACATCGACGAACTCGATTGCAAAATACTGGTTTCCCTCATTGCAGACGGGCGGGTGCGATGGTCGGCGTTGGCTGAAAAGTTTGGAGTGTCGGCCCCGGCGATCTCTGACCGTGTCCGCCGGTTAGAGAAAAGCGGCGTCATCGCAGGCTACGCGGTTCGGCTCAGTCCCGAGGCATTGGGCTTTGACCTCACCGCATTTATCACCGTCACGCTGGAGCATCCCCGGCACCGTCGGGCTTTTATTGACTATGTTCACGCCAGTGAGAGCGTTCAATCTTGCCATCACGTGATTGGTGAAGGCGACTATCTGCTCAAAATCTGCTGCCGATCTACCGCTGCACTTGAGCAAATCCTGAGCGAGGAAGTAAAAGCCCTCCCCGGCATTCAGCAGACCCGCACGACGATTGCCCTATCTGCCGTGAAAGACACGGCTGCGCTGCCAATCACTACAGAAGATGAGTCAGAGGGAGAGTGAACGGATGCTGGTATTTGTGCTGATCAAAGGAATTTTGATGGGGTTGGCGATCGCTGCCCCGGTCGGCCCCATTGCCCTGCTGTGCATTCGCCGGACGCTAGCGCAAGGTCGAGACGTAGGGTTAGCATCGGGATTTGGGGCAGCGACAGCAGATGGTCTGTACGGGATGGTCGCCGCGTTCGGCTTGAGTGCCGTTTCGGATCTGCTGGTCAAAAACACTGCCTATTTGCAGCTCGCGGGTGGATTGTTTCTCTGCTACCTGGGGCTGACAACCTTTTTGGCCAAGCCAGTATCTGCCCAGACGCTGGATTCTATGCCGCCTGCTGCCGCTGCTAGCTTGCCGACAATCAGCGCCTACACTTCCACACTGGCCCTGACGCTAACTAACCCCGCCACGATCTTTTCCTTTATCGCTATTTTCGCCGGACTAGGTATTACGGAGGCATCCCGACTGAGTTCTGTAACCCTTGTATTTGGCGTATTTACGGGCTCAATGCTGTGGTGGCTAGTGCTAATCTCAGGAGTGACTCATCTGCGCAATCGGCTCACACCTCAGCGACTGGCCCGGTTCAATCAGGCGGCCAGCAGAGTGTTTGGACTGTTGATTTTTGGCTTTGGCGTAGCAGCGCTGATGGTTTGGCAAAGTACTCGTTAGAAAATCAGGTGCAAGCATGGTTGTGCTCCATCAGCGCTGGCAGAAATATGTGGGGGTTGCCGTGGCGATCGCCCTTTCATACGGAATCGTGACTGGCGGGCTCTCGCTAGCAGGCTTTAACCTACAGATGGCTCAGGCTCAGGCCCCAGCCGCCGCTGAGACCCCCACGCCTTCGCCCCAGCCGTCCACCTCGCCGTCTTTAGACGAACTCCGCCAGCAGCGCAATCAAATCGACCAGCAGCTCAAAGTCAACAACCAGGCTGACCAGCGCTACCGAACTGCCGAAAACCAAGCAGACCAACAACTCCGAGCGCTCTCCAAAACCATTCAGGGAACCGATGCCTGGATTAGCGACACCGAGTACCAGCTTGCCGCAGCTGAGAAGCGGTTGAATCAGCTAGAGGGCGACCTGTCGGGCAACCAGCAGACCTACGAGCAGGCTCGAACGGCTGTCGTCGGACGGCTTCAGTTTATGCAGCGGCAGGAGGGCGCACAGGGCTGGGCGCTCCTGCTGCAAAGCGCCAATCTCAACGACTTTTTAGACCGGCGCTACCGG
>JBBQAC010000062.1:0-18305 GCA_038315915.1 Phormidesmidales cyanobacterium | reverse complement strand
TCAATTACCTGCCAGTCTGCCATAGTTCGCCTGCCCGCTGAATGGATGTGAAATTTTTATCATTACCGAGGGGAGATTATATCAACTAAGGCGAACTCTGTTCTGTCTGAGTAGGCTGTAAGGAGGCGCTAACTGACAGGGCTTATGATTTAATCGGGTAACTTTTGCCATGAGGGCAGCTGTGTTTAGCTATCTACCGAATTTGCTGAAGCGGCAGAAAAAACCGTCTGAAGCCACATCAGCAGCGCTGAAAACGGCAGCAATCAGGCGGCGGGCGATCGCCCTCAGCGCTCTGCTAGGCGGCGGGTTGCTGATGGGACTGGCCCCGGTCAACGCTTGGCCCCTGGCCTGGGTTGCGCTGATACCGCTGTGGCAACTATCTCACTATCCTCAGCAAAAGGCAGGTAAGGCGCTAGCTTATGCCGCGATTTGGGGCGTCGCCTATCACGGTACGGCGCTGTCTTGGGTCACAGGGCTACACCCGCTGATGTGGATGGGGATACCCTGGTTGGGGAGTGTGGCGATCGCCCTCTCTGCCTGGGCCTTTATTACGCTGTGGGGCGCGGCCATTGGGATGATCTGGCTGGGGCTGATGTTAGCGGTGAGCCGCTGGAAACCGGTGGGCGGTCACCAGCGAGTGCTGATTGGAACGGCGCTATGGTGCGCGCTGGAGTGGGTTTGGAGTCATGGGCCGCTGTACTGGTCTGCTTTGAGCTATACCCAAAGTCCTCACAATTTGGCGGCTTTGCATTTGGGGCAGCTCTCGGGGCCGATTACAGTGACAGCGGCAATTGTGGCGGTTAACGGTCTGCTGGCTGAAGCCGGGTTCGGATGGCCCCGGCAATTAGAGCGGGCATTGGGAGCCTCTCAATGGCCTAGCGACCCCAAAAAGCTCACGCCGCAGCGCTGGTTCAAAAGCGGTGCTCAAAAGCAGTGCTTGATTGCAGCGATCGCTCTTTTCTTCAGCCTGCATCTGCTCGGGTTTGCGCTTTACAGCCGTCCGCTTGCTGACGATGCGAACGCGGCCCTGGCAGTCGGGCTGGTTCAGGGCAATATTCCGACCAGTCAAAAGCTGACAAGGCAAGGAATCGAAACCTCACGGCAGGTGTATCTAGATGGCTATGAAACGCTGGCCGCTGAAGGTGCAGACCTCGTGCTCACGCCCGAAGGCGCTATTCCACAGGTATGGAACTCGTTTTTGCAGGAGCGTGACTTATTGCAACGGGCAGTGGTGAAGAACAGAGTACCGCTGGTGCTGGGGACGTTTGTCCATCAAGAGATTGCCAGCAATCAAGGGCCGTTGACTCAGAGCCTGCTGACGTTGAGTCCGACCGGTCAGGTGGTGGGGCGCTACAACAAGACCAAGCTGGTGCCGTTAGGAGAGTATCTGCCTTTTGAGTCCGTACTGGGCACCATCATGGGGCGTCTCTCTCCGTTTAGTGAAAGCATGGTGCCGGGTGGCTTCGACCAGCGACTGGAGACACCTCTTGGCCCGATGGCAGCCGGGATTTGCTATGAGGCAGCCTTTGCTGAACTGTACCGGCAGCAGGTAAACCGGGGCGGACAGGCTATCTTCACCGCTTCTAATAACGATCCTTATCCGCCCCGGCAAATGATGCAGCACCATGCGCAAGACGTGATGCGAGCGGTGGAAACGGATCGCTGGGAGGTGCGGGTGACCAATACGGGGATTTCTGCCGTGGTCGATCCGCAGGGGCGATCGCGCTGGCTTTCAGCACCCAACCAGTCGGTGACTCACCTGGCGCATATTTACCGTCGACAAACCCGTACCCCTTACGTTCGCTGGGGAGACTGGCTGACGCCACTGCTATTGCTGTCGGCGGCGATCAACCTACTGCTGCTGCGATCGCGCCGCTAAAACCTGATCGATAGTGACTGCTGAGAGCGCCTCGGAAAGCCAAAATCCCTGGCCTACCCGACAGCCCAACGCAACCAGAGTTGTGAGCTGCTCGGCGGTTTCGATGCCTTCTGCAATCACGGCCATATTTGCACTGTTGCCGAGGTCGACAATGGTTTTGACGATGTCTTTGCCGCTGGGATTGGTCAGATCGCGAATGAAAGCCCGGTCGATTTTGAGCGTATTCACAGTCAGATGGTGCAGACGGCTCAGGGAAGAGTAGCCCTGGCCAAAGTCATCAATACAGAGGCCAAAGCCAGTGGCCTTGAGTTGCTGCAAAGTGGTAGTGATGGTCGGATCGCTGCTGAGGAGTACCTGCTCAGCAATTTCCATCTGAAACGCCGAGGCCGGGAGTTGATGCTCAGCGAGACCAGCCTGCCACTGGGAAATAAGTTGGGGGTTTCTAACCTGTAGCAGTGAGAGGTTGACGTGCATTGTCAACCGGTCGAACTTTGGATACTGTTGCCATTTTTTAAGCTGTTGACAGGCAGTTTGAATTAGCCAGTGGCACAGTTGTTGGATGACGCCAATTTCTTCAGCGATCGCAATAAAATCGCCTGCGTTCAAACAGCCCTTGTCCGGGTGATGCCAGCGCATCAGCACTTCAAAGCCAATAAGCTGCCGATCCACAAGATCGAAAATTGGCTGATAGTAGAGTTGAAACTGATCCTCAGCCAGCGCCTGCCGCAGTTCGTCTTCTAGCGTTAGACGGGCGCTGGCCTGACCCTGCATGGCCGTGTCAAACACCGCAAACTGCTGATTAAGTATCACTTCGTCCTGAATAACGACGGGCGACTTCAGCGAATCTGAAAGGATCTGCTGCTGCTTAAGCTGCGTTTTAAGCTGCGACTTGAGCTGCTGCTTCGCCTGCTTTTTGGCGTGATACATAGCAATATCGGCATCCTTCAGCGCTGCTTCTGGCTGGCGATAGCCCATACTGCTGAAGGTGATACCGATGCTAGCACCGATAAAAACCTTACGCCCTTCAACCATAAAAGGCGCGCTGAGCTGCTTTTGCAGGCGTTTGACCGCAATAATGGCATGCTCTTTATCCGGAACGTTGTCTAGCAAAACTGCAAATTCATCACCGCCGAGTCGAGCGACCAGATCGCTTTTGCGCAATAGCAGCCTGATTTGATTGGCTACATGCTGTAGCAAAAGATCGCCGATCTCGTGGCCTAGCGTATCGTTGACGGGTTTAAAGTTATCCAGGTCAATGAACAAAACGGCATAGAGATGCTTAGGCTGACGGCGAGAAAGCTGAATCGCCTGCGCTAGCCGCTGGATAAAATAGCTGCGATTGGGCAAACCGGTTAACGGATCGTGCAAAGCGCTATGTCTGAGCGCAACTTCCCGCTTGACCAGCTTAGTTTGAGTTTTGAGCAGGCGCTGCAAGGCAGTGGTAAGACCGGCAGTGCGGGCTTGAACACGCTGCTCCAGACGCTCATTGGCTAATTTGAGCTGCTTGGCATAGCGAGTTAGCTCCATTTGGGCCATCACCTGATGACTGAGCACCTGGAGTCCCTGCACCTGATCTTCTGTGAGCTGACGAGGCTGATAATCTACTACGCACAGGGAACCTAGAGCATGACCGTCAGGCGTGACCAAAGGAGCCCCGGCGTAAAACCGGATATAAGGAGAGCCTGTGACCAGTGGGTGCTCTCGGAACTGGGCGCTTTGTCGGGTGTCTTCAACCAGTAAAATACCCGGTTGCTGAATGGTGAAATTACAAAATGATAGACTGCGGGGCGTTTCGTCTACATCCAGCCCCACTTTTGCCTTAAACCACTGGCGGTTGGCATCTATCAGGCTGATTAGAGCTGTAGGGGACTGACAAATGCGGGCAGCCAGGACGACGATGTCGTCATAGGCCGGCTCGGGAAGCGTATCTAAAATATCGTAATCCTGAAGTTTCGCAAGCCGCAGGGTTTCTTTCGCGGGCCAAGGAGCTACTGTCATAAAATAGGTAGTTTAGAGCTGAGCACCTTGAGCAAGAATTGACGTCGTTGTTTGAGTGTTACCTAAGTGTTGCTTTGGCTAGAACGACACATTTCAGATTGTGCTCATATCCCTTCATGTTATCCGGTTACGCTGTTAGGTTGCACTCGGAAGATGGCTCACATTGAAAGTAAACGCGATTTGAAGTCATTAGTGTCATCACCTCAGGTGAAATGCCGTATTAGGAGATATTCCTCAATGCATCACCGTGCTGAGTTCCCACAGGGTTGTTTTTGGGAGCATCGAACCAGTTGAGTATTCGATTCCAGGCCCACCAACGATCAGGGTCTTTAATTTGGCGTTGACAGGCAGCGCTGCTGATGTAGCCGACATGCCCCCCTTGGGCAGTCAGCATCAGGTCAATAGATGGATTCGCGGCGCAGACGGTTTTGACCTCTTCAACCAGTGTTGGGTCAAATAACGGATCGTCGGCAGCGTAAAGAATCAAAGTCGGTTTGTGAAGCTTGGGCAGTAAATAGAGACCACTGGTGAAGCGGTAGTAATCTTTTACAGAGTTCAACCCCAAACGGGGAATCACCATTTCGTGGTCAAAGCTTTGGATGCCGTTGACCCGCTCGATTGCGGCGGGGTCGAAAGCGCTGGGATGATCCTGGTGAAGCTGCCAGAGGAGGCTTTTGAGCTTGCGGGCGATCGCCTTTTCCAAATACTGGCCAATCGGTGCATTGACCAGGTAGTTGAGCGATCGCCACGACTCCAGCGCTGGACAAATCACCGCGCACCCGCCCACATCGCTGACCGCTAAGTCTAAGTCTGGCCCCCACTCTGGAATCGTTTGCGCCGCCTTGACGCCCCACAGTGCCAGCAGCCCGCCTAAGGAAAAAGCCGTGAACCAAAAAGGAGCCGGTGCGCCCATGGCCTTGGCCTCAGCCGCGATCCGAACAAAATCCTCACCTTCATACAGGCCATCGGAGGTGAGTGTAGGAGAGAGCTTGGCCGTTTGGCCGTGGGCGCGCCAGTCGAAGATGACGACCGCGTAGCCCCTGGCATAGGCTTTGCGGGCCATGAGCCTGAGGAACCACTGATCGGTAAGGTCGCCAGTAATACCATAGGTTCCGACAACCGTACCGATGGCATTGGGCGGAATGGCGACCAAGCCAAAAATAGGGACGCCCTGCGCGCCAGTGAAGATTTTTTCCTGAAAGTCAGGTTCTGGTTCAGCGACCGTCTCTTGCCAGTGATGACTTGCTCGCAGTCCGGTATAAAGCGTCATGAGCAGGCCGTTGCTCAGTGGCCACGGGGCACGATAGGGAACCGAGTTCATGTAGGCAAAGGCGCTTGAGAACTCGACAATCTTAACCGCTGGCTGAAGACATCGCCCTCTTACGATGAATATAGATGGGCGAGTAAGTAATGACAGGCAAAGGCGACGCGCGGGTGCCTGAGGTTGCCGCGATTCCAGGTGAGATAGAGGTCATTGGTAGGGGGAGCGCTGGGCTTGTGTAGGAGGGTGAGATGGCCCTGCTGGATCTGGTTTTCGCAAAGATAAAGCGGTAATACTGAGTAGCCATGGGCGGTCATGAGGAGCGATCGCACCATTCTCAAATCAGCCACTGTTACCGCTGCCTGCACCTGAATTGCGGTATCAAATACCTGCTGAAAGTACTGCCAGAAAGGGTAAAGTCCTGCCAAACTGAGGAAGCTGAGACGCAGGCGAACCAATGAAAAAGCTGATTGACCTGAGCCACACCGTAGAAGATGGCATGATCACCTACAAGGGCGTTCCTGCTCCGCTGATCTGCGATTTTCTGACGCGAGAAGCCTCAAGCGCCTACTACGCGGAGGGCACGACCTTTCATATCGGTAAGATCGAGATGGTGGCTAATACAGGTACCTACATCGACTCGCCTTTCCACCGCTACGAAGATGGCAAAGACTTATCAGAACTGGCTCTAGAGTCGATTGCTGACCTGGATGGAATCGTGTTTCGGGCCAACCCAGCGCAAAGCAGTATCGGCCCAGCGCTGTTTTCTGATGCCGATGTCAAGGGTAAAGCAGTCTTGATTCATACCGGTTGGGACAGGCATTGGCGGGCAGATCAATACTTTGAAGGGCATCCACATTTGACAGAAGCTGCTGCCGCCTGGCTAAAGCAATCAGGCGCTGCGCTGGTGGGGATCGATTCTTACAATATTGACGGGACAGAAAGCGGCGATCGCCCTGCCCACACGATCCTGCTGGGCGCTGACATTCCCATAGTCGAGCACATGTGCCGTTTACAGGATGTGCCCGACAGTGGGTTTAAGTTCAACGCGGTGCCTGTGAAGGTAAAAAAGTTTGGGACATTTCCGGTTCGAGCTTACGCCGTTGTTACAGCGTGAGATGTGAAGTGGAGCCCAACAACCAAACAACTTTAAAGGGCAGTTAAGCTCTGAAGGATCTACGTAATCAATACGCTTTCTGAACTGAGCACCTTAGTCAGAGTTGAATATTGTCGGTTTGTGATGGCGCAGTAAAGCGTTCTCCAAGGCTTCGATACAGAAATCACCATCCATCGTATTAGATGCTTGTCAGTTCAAAACTTTCCGGCTAAACCAGTCCATTACAGCCACGAGGGGGTTCACTGTGCGCTTCCTTTCATCGCTCTGGCAATTTCTCGCGTATCCTGCTTTTTCTTCAGGCTTTCGCGCTTATCGTGAAGCTTTTTACCCCGGCCCAGAGCAATGCTCACCTTGACTCGCCCGTCTTTAAAGTACATTTTGAGCGGTACGAGGGTGAGCCCCTTCTGCTCAGTCTGGCCGATCAGTTTGCGAATTTCTTGCTTGTGCAGCAGCAGTTTGCGCACCCGACGAGGCTCGTGGTTGTAGATCAGGCTAGTCATGCGATGCGGGGAAATATGCACATTGTGCAGCCACACTTCGCCGCGCTTGACGTTGGCAAATCCATCTCGCAGGTTGACACTGCCTTCGCGGATAGATTTCACCTCGGTGCCGACGAGTGCGATACCGGCTTCATAAGTGTCTAAAATTTCGTACTGGTAGCGGGCCTGACGATTGTCGGCTGCCAGCTTGGTGCCGCCACTGCTGGCTGGGTTCGTTTTGGCCATGAAAATTCGTTGTTAAAAAGTTGAAACACTATTCTAAATTTTGAGCGGGCTACCCGACATCACTCTTTGGACGGCGGCGGCTCCTGGGTAGGCTCGGCTACGATACACCATTCGTGAAGCTCGTAGTTGACGCAGGAGTTTGCAATTAGCGGATCGGCCTCGACGATGGCCTTCGCAGCCGCTAAAGAGTCGGCCTGAAAGATCAGCATACCGCCCCCTCGCTCTGCCCAATATCCGCTGCGTGCCCGATGTCCATTTTGAATCAAGCTGTTAACGTAAACAACATGAGCGGCGACGAACTGGTCAAATCGAGGCTTGTTGACGATGCCGCGTTCAATTTTGACAAACCATGCCATCCGTCAATAACCTAATGCGTCATAGCGCTGGCGACTTCTCTTAAGACTATTCTATGGGCAACCAAAAAACTGTGGAACTTAATGAAAAATCGACGAACCGAAAGCGATTTTTTATTGCGCTGTTACCACCTGTAGATGTGCAGGCTAAGGCAAATGAAATTAAGGGGGTAATGCGCGATCGCTATGCCAGTCAAGCTGCCTTCCGTTCTCCTCCCCATGTGACCCTGCTCGCCCCATTTGAATGGCCGCTGGTCAATTTGGCAGAGTTGGCCCGGTCGCTCGGCCAGTTCGCCGGCGCTCAATCGCCCGTACCGATAACACTGGATGGCTTTGGGGCGTTTGCGCCTCATGCGATTTATATCAATGTGGTGAAAAGCGATCGCCTGATTGCCATTCAGCCGCAGTTGCTGTCGCATCTGGAAGATGATTTGGGGTTGGTGAGTCAGCGCGATCGCAATCGACACTTTGTTCCTCACCTGACCGTTGCCTACCGCGACCTTAAGCCCAATATGTTTCGGCAAGCCTGGTCAAGCTTCCAGCATCAGGAAATCCACTTTGATTGCATCGTTAACCAGCTCACGCTGCTTATTCACGACGGTCAGAGATGGCTGGTCAAAGAAAGCTACGACTTTGCAGATCGGTGAATGCCTACACCTGCCACGCTGCTCGAAAGAAGTCACGTTCGCAGGTCATGGCATAGCGGTAGGTTGAGCGAGTTAGCGCCGTATCTTGACTGTAGTCATCTACCAGAACGTCCAACTGCTGGGCTAATGGCTTAAAGTCATCACCGCTATAGGTCGCGATCCAATCCCCATAGCGATGGGTGGGAATTCCCTTTTCAGCGAGCGTTTGGCCCAGGTAGGCATATAGCCGCATACAGGGAGACATGGCAGCAGCCGTTAGCCCGACTGACTGGCTCCAGGCAGTTGCCAGTAAAAAGTCGGTGTATTGACGGGTTGCGGTTCCTGGCGTGATGGTTTTGAGATCGACGTTTTGCGATCGCGCATAGCCCTGATGCAACTGCAATTCCTGCAAAACCCCCTCAGCTAGCCCGTGAAAAATCTGAAAACTTTTCCAGGTGGGCGCTTTCGCTGCCGCAATACTGTAAGCGCGGGCAAATGCCTCTAAGAAAAAGGCATCTTGCCCGACGTAGTAAGCGAACTTTTCTGGCGGCAGCGAACCGTCGCCGATGCCTCGGACAAAAGGACTTTCCAATGAGGCTTGGGCCAGATCCTGATTGGCCTGCCAGAGATTTGTAGAGAGCGACATTGCGGTGAGAGTGTAAAGAGCTTGCTGCAACTCATCGTAGTCGCCCCGGCTCACCGCAAGACGCCCTTTTACACAGATGCCCTACACAATAGAGCCTGCATCTATCCGCCGAATAGCCACCACAGAAGGCTTAGGCGATGAGCTTTCGCCCTTTTGCGGCCAGTTAGAACCAATGGGGACTTCGCGTGTTTGCATAAAGAGTTCTCCCGAAGTCGTCTTCAGCGCAAACTCACGCATCTCAGCGGCCATGGCCTGTCGAACGCCATTTCGCTCTCCAGGATGCTGCGCCGACAAAAATAAAGTCGTGCCGTCCTCTGTGAAAAACGGCCCGGTCAGCTCACATTCCATCGGGCCATAGGCAAACATTCTGGCCTCACCCGCGCGTTCTCCCTGTGTGGTTATTTGCCAGAGGGAGTTATTGCCATAGAGTCCGAGTAGATCTTGGTCGCTGACCGCCTCGCCATCGATTTGGCGTTGGGGTACTGCTTTGTTGTGGGTGCTCGTTGACATGTCGGTCACGACCCAAAGGTTGCCTTTCCGGTCGAACTCCAAATTATCTGGATTGGCAAACCCCATGCCGCCATCGGCTGGCTCACCGCCCGTCGCAAACATTTCCCAGTTGAAGGTCAGGGCGCTGGGCTCATTACCCTCTTCTATGAGCTTCATTATCCAACCCGCTTCATAGTCCTCTTCGCCATTTGGTCCGACAAAAATGGCTTTGTCCGGGCCGCCATCGCCGCCCGGCGTACCTGAGGTGAAAGCAATGAAGAGCGTTCCATCTGCTGCTACGTCTGTGTCCTCCGGACGAGCGGTGGCAGTAGCACCAGCGGCATTGGCAGCAAAGTGAGCGTCCGTTAAGATAGCTCCCTGCTTTTCAAGGTCACTGCCTTCGTAAAGATCGCCTAGCGTAGAAAATTCTGCTTTCAAAGCAGCCGCAGTCGCGTCGTCTTCAACGTCCTTGAAGCCGCCCTCGGGCCTTTGAGGCAAGGGCACCATACCGCCCATCACGCTGCTGGGTAAGATCGGATCCACTGGGGTACTCATCGTCAAAGGCATCCATTGCCCCGTCCCATCGGCGTTGAACTTGGCCGCGTAGAGCATCCCGTCGGCCAGCAGCTGAGAGTTGGCTTTATCGGTCGGGTCGTTGACAGTGCCAGCGCTGATGAATTTGTAAAGATGACCGCCCCGGCGATCGCACCCCGAATAAAAAGCCAACTGCTTACCGGCTTCTACCCGCACTCCGACGGCTTCATGCCGATAGCGACCGAGCCAAGTGTGCTTGGTGCCATAGTCATTCGGATTGCTTGGATCAATTTCGACAATCCAACCGTACTTGTTGCCAGATAGGCCCAGCACGTTCCCTTGCCCATCGAGGTCTTTGTCAAAACCCTTCGTACTCGGTGAAAAGGACGATCCGTCGCTGTGAATGGCCTCGGGCACCTGGCTTTGAATATTTTCCTCGGCGCTGAGCGCGGTACCCCAGGGAGTCGTACCGCCTGCGCAGTTACCGAAAGTCCCGATAATTTGATCTCCCAGGCCATCGGTATAGCCGTTTACCTCAGCTTTGTTGAAGATGGCAACGGCTGGCCCGGTTGATTGCAGGTAGCGACCGTCTTCGAGGCCGGAAATGCCGGTGACGCGGCGATCGCTCGCACTTGGCACTCGCACCCACTGACCATTCGCCTCTCGCCGCACAAAGATCACGCCCAAGCCCTGGTCAACCAGCGCCTCTTTAGAAATATCTTCAATCTGTCCCTTGAGCAGATCCCCATCAGCCAGCTCAAAGGCATTGATTTCGCCATCAGCCGCTTCGAGTGCTGTTAAAACTGCCTCAAACGGGAGTGATTTACCGACGACCGCCTGATAGTTTTGATCCCAGGTGCCAGCGCTGATGTACTCAAAGTTGACAGTGAGGTAGCCCTCGTCTGGCCCAGTGGGTACAAACGAAAGATAGTCGTTGTTATAGCCAAAGCGGGAGTCACCGACCGGATCTCCCCAAGAGGCAATTACATCATACGTAAAGCCCTCAGGCAGCACGAGATCGTCTTGCAGCGCATATTGGGCGTAAGCCAGAGGCTGCTGCTCAGGATTGATTTTGATCGCGTCGTAGGGCATCGGGCCTTTGACCGGCGGGAATGATCCTGCTGCTGACTGATTTTTAGGCAGTATCGTGCTGCGTAGCTCTGCAAGGCTAGCAGGCGTTTGTCCCTGCGCTTTTTGACTAAAAGACCCCATGGCGGTACTTCCAGCCGCCGCTCCCAAAAACAGCAAGAACTGTCGACGCTTTAAGCTCATAGCGATAGATATTTTCCGAATAAGAATTGCTTTTGCAGTATGTAAATCTATCGACAGCAGGTTAAGACCGGATGAACAAATTATCGGTAAAAGGAAAAATATGAATTGCAGGCGAGTTCACGGCCTTAGCTCAGCATGGCGATCGCCACCTGACAATCAGCCGCAATCTGGGCTTTAAGCTGCTCTAATGAGTCAAATTTTTGTTCAGCTCGAACAAACCCTTCCAGGCTTACCGTCAACATCTGACCGTACAGATCGCCTGCCCAGCCCAGCAGGTGAACTTCTACGCTGAGTGCCTGACCACTGACCGTAGGCCGATGGCCGATATTCATCACGCCCGGACAAGGCTCGGTGTCAATGCCGTACACTCGCACGCTGTACACCCCCGTCCGAGGAAGGTACTTGTCTGCCGGTAGCTGCAAGTTGGCAGTGGGAAAGCCGAGGGTGCGGCCCAACTGCTGGCCCCGTATCACCCGGCCCGTCAGCAGGTAGGGTCTGCCTAGCAGCCGGGTGGCGACTTCTAAATGGCCCGATTGCAGCGCCTGACGAATGCGTGAACTGCTAATGCGATCGCCCTTTTCATGCTTAAGCGGCACCTGCGTAACTGGCACTCTATAACGAGCGGCAATCCTCTCTAGCATCTGCGCATCGCCGCAACGGTCTTTGCCAAAGCGAAAATCGCTGCCGACGCTAATCCGCTCAGCCTGCAATCCTTTAATCAAAATTTGGGCGACAAACGCCTCCGGGCTTAGCTCAGCTAAGGCCAAGTTAAATGGCAGCATGACCAGTTGCTCAATCCCCATCTGAGCAAGCTGCCAGGTTTTTTCCGCAATCGGGGTGAGCAAAGGCTTCGGCACCCCCGAAAAGTATTCTTGAGGATGGGGTGAGAAGGTGACAACCGTTGCCTGAGCTGTTACCAACCTACTTGCTGATTGGCTTGCTGATGGGGCTAAATGTTCGGCGGTAATAGGTTGCGCGTGATCTGATAGATGACTGTAGCCGGTGGCGATCGCGCCGCTATGTAGGGCTGCTATAGACTGCGCTACATAAGGCTCCGAACCTCTTCTGCTAGGTGAATTCGGGCCAACTAAAATTCGAGCCATCACCTGCTGATGGCCCAAATGAACGCCGTCGAAGTTTCCCAGCGCTATATTGGTCGGGGTTTTTGCCGCCTTGAGAGAAGAAGTAATCCACACGCTTTACATTCTGACATAAAGCCAGTCTGCGCCGCGATCTATATCGCTCTAAATTCAGCCGCTTAGACTGCGGCAACGACGGCTGACTTTTCTTTGATCAAGTTCAGCACCATACCTTCTCTAGCCACGATGCTGCTGGGCAACGCAGCCGAAGTTTGGCGGACAATATCATCCATAAACTCGTCAGTATGCGTCGGGTCGTGATGGAAAATCACCAGCTGTTTGACATTAGCTGCCTGCGCTAGCTTCACGGCTTCTTGCCAGGTAGAATGCCCCCAGCCGACTTTGCTAGACTTTTCGTCGTGATATTCATCGTCGGTATAAGTACAGTCGTAAATCATCACATCGGCATCTTTTGCCAGCCTTAGTACGTTTTCATCCAAGCGGCCAGGAAAATGTTCAGTGTCACTCACATAGGCCGCTGAATGTCCCCGGTAGCTCACCCGGTAGCCAATGGCTTCGCCCGGATGGTTGAGCAATGCGTTCGTGATCACGGCTTCACCGATTTTGACGGCTTCACCGATCTCAATATCGCAAAATTCCAAATCAGCGCCCATAATTTGCAGGGGAACTGGAAAGTTGGGATGCAGCATTTGGTCGTTCAGGCGCTGTTCAATGGTGGAGCCGTTGGGCGCGATCGCCCCGTGAATTTTGAACCGATTGCCTGCGACAAAAGCCGGTACAAAGAACGGAAATCCCTGAATATGATCCCAATGAGAGTGAGTGAAAAACATATTGGCCTTCACCGGCATCTCTGGCAGCATTTGCTGGCCAAGATTGCGCAGCCCAGTACCGCCATCAAAGATCAGCCGTTCTCCGCCGACTCTCATCTCAATGCAGGCTGTATTGCCACCATATCGAACCGTCTGAGACCCTGGACAAGCGACACTTCCCCGGACGCCCCAAAAGCATATCGAAAATTGTCCGTGCTGATCTGACATGAGCTTTATGTGAAGTGATTTAGAGGAATTACTGTCTATTTTTACAGCTAGCAGTCCCCCTTTGTCGGATCAAGAGGCGACTGAGTACCCGTCCAAGCAAACTAAAGTACCCTCTTGCAGAGTGCCCAAGCTAAGCCTGGGGCTTTCGATATCGATTAAATTAGTTTGCTTGCTTTGTCCCTCATTCAGCGCTGCGAATCAATACTCTGAAGACTTTTGGGTTGCCAAGCGTCAATAAAATCTAGCGCCGTGTATGCTGTGAGGTTGTACTGTAGCGGCGTTACCGTAATGTAGCTATCTTTAATCGCTTTTACATCGGTGGGGAATTGAGCGCTGATTGCCGATAGCTCTTTTTCTAGATTACTGGTTACCTTCCCAACGGCTACTTGATCTGACAGCGTCGGTAGCTCGGCTGCGCCTTCTTCCATTACTTCGCCCGCGAGCCAGTAGTAAATTTTTCCCCTCGGATCAGTGCGCTTTTCAAACTGGTCGAAGTACCGTCGAATGCCTTGTCTGGCAACGACGGCTCCCTTAATGTCTGAGGCGGCAACCGGTGGCACATTAACGTTGAGTAAGATGGGCAAATTGAGCGGCTGCTTTTCCAACTGGGAAAGCATTTGCACTGCAAAGTCAGCTGCCGGTTGAAAATTCTTGTAGGCAAAGCTAGTGAGGCTGATGGCGATCGCCGGAATCCCCTCCAACACGCCCTCCATCGCCGCCGACACCGTCCCCGAGTAGAGCACGTCTGTACCTAAGTTGGCCCCGTGATTAATCCCCGATACCACAAAATCTGGAGCGGCGGGCAGCACCGCGTCCAGCGCTAGTTTGACACAGTCAGACGGCGTCCCTGAACAGGCCCAAGCAGTCACCTTGGGAGCAAACACCCCCTCTACCTGTTCTACCCGGAGAGGCTTATGCAGCGTCAGACCGTGGCCAGTGGCTGAGCGCTCGCGGTCAGGGCACACCACCGTCACCTGATGTCCAGCATTGGCCAGCGCATTGGCCAGCGCCCGAATTCCCAAAGCAAAAATACCGTCATCATTACTTACCAGTACATTCATGGGACAACGCTCAAACTATAAAACGGGAAAGATCCCTAGACCTTTCTGGCAGGTTACCATAGACTAATTTGCGAATTCACCCGCCGTCTTACGGTAGCTTTGCCGCTAGAGTATCCGCAGACGCCCCGCCAATACCCTTAATTTTTTCACCGTTTGGAGTCGCCATAAGCGCCATGTCATCATCTGAAATTGAAGCTCAGTTGAGCCTCGTCCAACAGCAGGCTACCGAAGATATCAGTGCTGCCAGCGGGCTCGATGAACTCGATAGCGTTCGGGTCAAGTATCTGGGCAAAAAAGGTGATCTCTCCAAAGTGCTGGGCGGCATGGGAAAGCTGTCGGCAGCAGAGCGTCCTAAAATTGGAGCCCTGGCCAACCAGGCCAAGACTGCCCTGCAATCGCAGATAGAGGAACGTAAAGCTAGCTTGCAGACAGCTCAAGTAAATGCTCAGCTAGCAGCAGAGACCTTAGATGTGACCATGCCAGGCGTTTACCAGCCTCAAGGACACGTTCACCCGATTAACAGCATCATCGATCAAATTACCGATATCTTTGTGGGCTTAGGCTACACCGTCGCCCAAAGCCAGGAAATCGAGAGTGACTATTACAACTTCGAAGCGCTCAATTTCCTGCCCGACCATCCTGCCCGCGACATGCAAGACACACTGTACCTGCCAGGCGGGCAGCTCATGCGTACCCACACCTCGAATACTCAAATTCGCTACATGGAAAACCACGCGCCGCCGATGCGCGTACTGGCCTCAGGCCGCTGCTATCGCCGCGATACGGTAGATGCCACCCATGCGGCGGTGTTTCATCAAATCGAATTTTTCGCCGTTGATAAAGCCATCACGTTTACCGATCTGCGCGGTACCGTACAGCTCTTTTTAGAGGCGCTATTTGGCGACATTGAAGTGCGATTTCGGCCCAGCTACTTTCCTTTCACTGAGCCTTCTGCCGAAGTTGACGTGCGTTGGCAGGGCCAGTGGCTCGAAGTCATGGGCTGCGGCATGATCGATCCCAACGTGCTCAAGGCGGTCGGCTGCGATCCTGACGTTTATTCGGGCTTTGCCGCTGGTCTGGGGGTAGAGCGCTTGGCAATGGTGCAAAGCAAAATTGACGATATCAGGCGGCTGTACAGCAGCGACTTGAGATTTCTCAAACAGTTTTGAAGACTGGATTATCGCCTATTCCCGTCTCGGGCTCTAAAGGCGGCTGGACTTTAAAGGAACGGGTTGTTTTAGATTTGTGTGCTGGGGAATCACCTGTTTTTGTGACCAGTCGAAGTGGTTGTGAATCCATTTTTTGGCTTGGGCGATCGCCGATTCCCGGCTGTAGGCTTTGGGCACGGCAACGGCGCTACCTGTGGCGTAGGTAACCCAGGCAGAATAGACTTTTTGGTCGTGATGCAGGCAGGTCGTAATTTCTATTTTCATGCCACGATAGGCAAACGCCCAAATCACATCTGGATAATCAGGGATGGCGATGTGCTCGTGCATAGGAAATAGCCAATATAAATAAGAGAAGCGGGTGATTGAGACAAAAATAACAGATGCCATTGAATTTCGCATGGGCTGTGCGGTGTGGGCCTTTAAAGACTGGGTAGGCAGTTTTTATCCTGCTGGCAGTCGGGCCACCGATTTTTTGCGGCTCTATAGTGAACGACTGCTGTGCGTAGAGGGCAATACGACCTTTTACTCAGTGCCAGCACCGGCGATGGTGCAGCGATGGGCTGAGCACACGCCAGCTGACTTTCGCTTTTGCCTGAAGCTGCCCCGCGCCGTGACTCACGACGGGCCGCTGATGGCCCAACTCCCAACAGCGCTGTCGTTTTTAAATCTCACACGGGGATTGGGTAGTCGCCTTGGCCCGTTTATGGCTCAGCTCCCGCCCAGTTACAGTCCAGCAGCCATTAACGACTTGGCCAGCTTTTTGACCGCATGGCCACGTCAGAGCGCACCGATTGCCGTCGAAGTACGTCATATGGATTGGTTTCGAGGTCAGCCTGCGGTTCAACTGACAGCCTTGCTGACTCGTCTGGGCGTGGGCCGGGTGCTGCTCGATACTCGGCCTATTTATGCTTGGGAAGCAGAAGGAGACGCCGATCCGCAGCGTCAGTCCAATCGTCGCAAGCCCAGGGTGCCTCTACAGCCGGAAGTAACGGCTGACTTTGCTATCGTTCGCTACATTAGCCATCCGCGTTTGCTGCGCAACCAGGATTATTTGGCTGGCTGGGTCAATCAGGTGAACGACTGGCTGAAGCAGGGAAAGCAGGTTTATTTTTTTGTTCATTGTCCGATGGAAGTCGAGTCGCCAGCGATCGCTCGCCACTTTCAAACCCAGCTAGAATCCGCCAATGTACCGGTACCGCCTTTGCCCTGGAATCAGCTCGCTAAGCCCCCTGACCAACTGACGCTGTTTTAACGGGTAAGACAGGTTGTGCCAGACGCTGAGCGCTTAGATCAATGGCCAGTTCGAGAGCGGCTTCGGTGCTTTGCGATCGCGCTATTCCCTGCCCAGCAATATTAAAAGCGGTGCCATGGTCAGGTGAGGTGCGGATAAAAGGAAGGCCAATCGTCGTATTTACAGCCAAATCGAAGGCCAAAAGCTTCACCGGGATCAGTCCCTGGTCGTGGTAAAGCGCTAAATAGCCGTCGTGAGCGGGGGTTGGCGTATCGCTGTGCCAAGCTAACCCAGGCTGTACCCAGAGCGTATCGGGCGGGACTGGCCCCTCTAGCTGAATGTAGGGAAACCGCTGCTGCTGCGCTTCGATCCAAGGGATGAGCCAGTCCTGTTCTTCTCGTCCGAGCTGGCCCTGCTCGCCGCTGTGGGGGTTGAGTCCGGCGATCGCAATCTTTGCCTTCTGTAGTCCAAAATCTCGCTGTAAGCAGTCGATCAACAGCTCTAGTTTTAGCGTCATTACCTCGGGCGTCAAGGCTGTGGGGACGGCGCTGAGCGGAATATGAGTGGTGGCTAGCAGCGTCCGCATTGTCCAGCCGTTGCGTGGTGACTTGGCGACAAACAGCATTCCAAACCGGCGCGTATCGGACATTTCGGCCAGCAGTTCGGTTTGGCCAGGGTAGGCATGTCCGGCGGCGAGCCAGGCGGATTTGGCAATGGGGGCGGTGACGATGCCATCGAACTCGCCTGTGAGGGTGCGGGCGATCGCTGCCTGTAACGTTCGGAAGCCGACCTCCCCGCTGCTGCTGTTGCCAACGCCAGTGGTCAACCCGGCGCTGAGTGACTGGGAAATCGCCATATCTATAATGTTCAGGCTGGCGGGATCTCGGACGGCGGTGTGCGGAGCGATCGCTCTGATTTGCTGGTAGGTGCGCTGGAGGTGAGTGCGATCGCCAATTACAGCAATCTCAGCCTGCTGTTCAAATTTTGGGTTGCTCAAGGTTTTCAGCACGATCTCTGGGCCAATGCCTGAAGGATCGCCCAAAGTCATCAATAGGCGAGGCTGAGGATTGTTGGCCAAGGCTGATTGAACCCCTGAGCGAGAAATAGCGCCAGTCGAAGTAGAGAAACCAGATGCCATGAGTTACGTCTTTGAGATTATCTTTATAGATATAGATTTTAGGCTTTTGATCCAACGGTCGGGTACGACTAGGTGAACCGTCAGAGAAAAGTCTATAGCGAGACCCAAAACGCTTTAAGATAGCGATTGAAACTGAGCCAGTTTGGCTGAGCAAATTGCCTCAAGTCAGCAGCGCTGGTCATCATAAAAACAGGAGATATCTGAGAAATGGGCGGCGAAATTTTTACAACGGCTGTGTTGGTTTTTGGCATGACTTTGGTTGGTCTGAGCGTCGGCTTCCTGATGCTGAAAGTCCAGGGCGGTGAAGAATAGTGCCTCTCACTGTTTAGAGCGTTTATAGAGCCGTAACAATTTCTGATAGACTGAGAAGCATATTAAGTTTTGTTTACATCACCTTATGGTCTTATTAGTCGTTGGCGCAACTGGCACACTGGGCAGGCAAATTGTTCGCCGAGCCCTGGATGAAGGCTATGAGGTAAAGTGCCTGGTCAGAAATTTTCAAAAAGCCAGCTTTCTGAGAGAGTGGGGCGCTCAGCTTGTCAAAGCGGACTTAACTGGCCCCGGCAGCTTGCCGCCTTGCTTTGAAAATGTGACCGCAGTGATTGATGCTTCGACCTCTCGCCCTGCCGAAAAAGAAGGCATCTACGATGTAGACTGGCACGGCAAAGT
>JBBQAC010000040.1:0-22636 GCA_038315915.1 Phormidesmidales cyanobacterium | reverse complement strand
TCACTTGATTTCTCAAGGGCCAGCCGCGCTGCTGAGCGCCGTCCACAACCGCCACGGCAAGTCGCCTCAAGCCTGGTGGTTTCAGCTACCCACCACAGAAGTCCGGGCACGGCGCATACAGCCCGTCTCCACGCAAAAGACGGTGGCTCAAGCACTCAACCAGATTGAAATTTTTGTGCGTAATTATCGGCTGGCGATCGCCCCGAGAATGATCGCGCCAAAAACCAACCATAGCCCTCAGCCAGCGATCGCCAGACAGCTAGCAACCGCTCAGGTCTAACCACCCTGACGACGAACTCTCTCAATGCTTTCAAGTTGTTTGCTAAAACGGATTTAAATCACGCCTTTCGAGCTGGGAATCGTCCCGGCCCTGCGAGGGTCGGTTTCGGTCGCCATGCGCATGGCCCGAGCAAACGCCTTGAAAGTCGCTTCGATAATATGGTGCGAATTGATGCCATCTAGCTGGCGAATGTGCAGCGTCATCTGAGCATGGTTGATAATGGCCACAAAAAATTCGCGCACGAGCTGAGTGTCGTAGGTGCCTACGCGCTGAGTGGGAATTTTCAGACCGTAGCTGAGATGGGGGCGACCAGAAAAGTCGAGCGCGATTTGCACCAGCGCCTCGTCTAGGGGGGCGACGAAGTGGCCGAAGCGGGTGATTCCTTTGCGATCGCCCAGTGCCTGATGCAGCGCCATGCCCAACGTAATCCCGACATCCTCATTGGTATGGTGGTCATCAATTTCGATATCACCAGTTGCTCGCACATCCAGGTCAAACAGGCCGTGAGAGGCAATCTGATGCAGCATATGGTCTAAAAAAGGAATGCCCGTATCGGCAGTGCAGTTGCCGGTGCCATCGACATTGAGCGTTACCTGCACATCGGTTTCCTTAGTCGTGCGGCTAATAGACGCGATCCGACCGGCGGGTGCGGGTGCCGTAGTAGGAATAGAGGCTGACACCTCCGGGGTGAGTGAAGTAGGACTAGAGACCATGAAAATATTTCTAACGGTGGACGGTGAAGCTGAGCCATCAGGCTCAACATAGCAAAAAGGATCTTTCTTAAAGACAGTTGCCTCAGAAAGCCTCTTCTCATAGTAAGTCTTTCGTTGATTTGCAACCCTTCTTCATACGTAATTGAATCTTGACGGCAGAGCTAGCATAATAGGCGTTTAACGCGCGATGTCGTTTTTACGACATTTCTGGAGAAAGAAAGCACCTGGCACTAGCGACCTTCGTATGGCGAGGCTTCATCTATGTCTATCAGTGAACTTAACCACTTTATGACCTACGTGCTAGAAGGCTGGATGCTTTTTAGCGCAGGCTTTATCAGCATCGGGTTTGTCTCCTTCACCGCCCGCCGCATTCAGGAAGATATCGAGGCGGAAGCGTTGGCCCTGGCTCAATCTGAGGGCGTCAGCGAGCCAGTGACCGAAACGGTAGCAGCAACGACTGCTCAGCCAGTGGCCCAGACGTCGGCCCCTCAGCCACCACAGCCTCAAGCACTACCTGCTGCTGGCACAGAAGAAGGGGGCTCATCGGCTGAAGAGGCCCAGGATTCCGCTCGATTGGAGGAAGTCGCCGCCGTATCGGAAAAATTGGCCAAAAACAGGGAAAAACAGTCCGATGGTTCCTCGGTATCTGTCTCTACTTGATATTTATGTCGTTGGTGCCGAGGTCAGGTCGGCGATGTTTCCGGCTTTAGTCATTACGCTAAAGGATGTTTTGAGTAATTAGGCCGCTGGCTTTTCCCAAGACGGCTGCTTAAACCAGTCTTGCAAAAAGGCGATGAGAAGCTGGATTTTGGTTGAAAGGTGGCGGTCGGTGGCGTAGCTCAAGTAGGCCGTGAGTAAGGGCGGATGATAATCCGGTAAAAGGATGGTGAGCTGACCCGTTTGAAGGGCGTCACCGATGATGAATGTGGGCAGTAGCGTAATGCCGACGCCCGCTTTCGCGGCCTCTCTCAAAACCTCCCCGTTGTTGGAATATCCCCGACAGCGCAGGCGGATACTCAAGCGCTGTCCGGCTTTGTCGATGAGCTGCCATTGGCTATGGGTAGCGATGTGCCCGTAGTTCAAGCAGTCGTGCTGGCGGAGTTCGTCTGGATGGGTGGGGGTGCCTCGTTCCTGGAGATAAGCGGGTGAGGCGCAAATCACCCGGTGAATGGGGGTAAGGGGTTTTACAACCAAGGCTTCATCGGTCTTGGGTTCGGCAATTCGCAGGGTGATATCGAAGCCTTCTTCAATCAGGTCGATGAAGCGATCGCTCAAAGTCACCTGCACCCGAATATCGGGGTAGCGGGTCATGAATTGAGCGATCGCCTCCGCCAAATGCATCGTCCCAAATGACATCGGCGCGTTGAGGCGCAGCGTCCCCTGGGGCTTGGCCTGAAGCTGCGAAACGGCCAATTCTGCCGCCGCCACCTCAGCCAAAATATTCACACAGCGCTCGTAGTAAGCGCGGCCTGTATCAGTTGGGCTCACCTTGCGAGTGGTGCGCTGCAAAAGCTGCACCGAAAGATCGGCCTCTAGCTGTGCCACCAGCTTATTGACCACCGACCGCGAAAGCCCCATTGCCCGCCCCGCCGCCGCAAAGCCGCTGTGGTTGACCACTTCTGTAAAGGCCCGCATACTCTCCAACCTGTTCATCGCTGCCGTCCTAGACCATTTCTCTAGTGTATCCAAAACGGCGACAGTCTGTCACAAGAACAGCTTATTGTTATTTATTTGAATCCAATCCATAATAGAAACAAGCCAAATATGAAGGCACTCAACCCCCTTCACCTGGCACATTTACGGCAGTTTTATGGAGGTGAAAACCCATGCTAGCCATTCGCAAAGCAACAGACCGAGGCGTTTCCAAATTTGACTGGCTCAATTCTCAGCACAGCTTCTCCTTCGGCAGCTACCGCGACCCGAACCATATCGGCTTCAGCGATCTCAGAGTGATCAATGACGACCGCGTCATTCCGGGCGCAGGCTTTGGCACTCACAGCCACCGGGATATGGAAATCGTCTCGTACGTACTATCAGGAGAACTGGCCCACAAAGACAGCATGGGCACCGGCTCTGTGATTCGTCCGGGCGACGTACAACGGATGAGTGCTGGTACCGGCGTTTCCCATAGTGAAATGAACTACTCTGACGAGCAGCCGGTACATTTCCTGCAAATCTGGATTATCCCTGACAAGCAAGGGCTAACTCCCGGCTACGAGCAAAAGCACTTTGACTTGCCAGAACGGCAAGACCAATGGCGGCTAATCGGCTCACGCGACGGCAGAGACGGTTCAGTGACTATCCATCAGGATGTCAGTATGTACACCGCTACGCTGAGCGCTGGGACGAACTTGACCTATCGGCTGGAGAGCGATCGCCGCGCCTGGTTACAGGTCGCCCGTGGTACCTTACAGCTCAACGGGCAGGAAATGGGCGAAGGTGATGGTGCAGCTATTGCTCAAGCTGACCCGCTGAACTTGACGGCGATCGCAGAGGATACAGAAGTCCTGCTGTTCGATTTAGCAGCCTGATCGAGTATCGGGTGGTCAGAAAGCAGAATACAGGAGTCAGAAGCGCACAGTAGGAACTCCTGACTCCTGACTCCTCTCTAAGCCCGCATCTCGTTCAGGACTGCCCGCACCAGTTCATCACTGACCTGATCGGTGACAAACGCTTTGCCGATGCCCTCAGGGAGTACAAATCTGACTTTGCCAGACTGTACCTTTTTGTCGCTTTTGAGCGCCACCAAAATATCGTCAATGCTAATGCTTGCGGGCAGTCTCGTTGGTAACTGGGCCTTCCCAATCAAGGCATTTTGCCGCTGGTTGGCCGATTCACTCCAATGGTTCAGCGCCAGAGCGATCGCCCCCGCTGCCACCATCCCTATCGCCACCGCTTCCCCATGCGTCACTGCGCTGTAGCCCGTCAGGCTTTCCACCGCGTGACCAACCGTATGCCCATAGTTCAAAATGGCGCGGATTCCGGCTTCTCTCACGTCCTGACTAACCACATCGGCCTTAGCCTGACAGGAATGCTCCAGCATCGTTTGCAGCAGCTCATCGCCGACAGGTGCGACTGCCTCTAAACTATCAGCGGCTTCTAAGCGTTCAAACAGCGGCAAATCCCAAATCACGCCGTACTTGATGACTTCGGCCACGCCTGCTCGAAACTCACGCACCGGCAGCGTCTCCAGCACCTGCGGATCAATCAGCACCAGGCGCGGCTGATGAAAAGCCCCAATCAGGTTTTTCCCTTTGGGATGGTTCACGCCCGTTTTGCCACCCATCGAAGCATCGACCATCGCCAGTAGAGAAGTCGGCACCTGCACCACTGCGATGCCTCTGAGCCAGGTGGCGGCGGCAAAGCCCGTCATATCGCCAATCACCCCGCCGCCTAGCGCCACCATTGCCGAGCTGCGCTCCAGTCGGTTTTCGTAGGCCGCATCGTGAATTTTCTCAATGGAGGCGAGCGTCTTGTACTGTTCGCCTGCGGGCAAAATGCAGTGACAAACCTCATAGCCTGATTGGGTTAGCGAAGCGATCGCCCGCTCCCCATACAGATCAAAGACCACCGGGTTAGAAACCACCAGCACCTTTTGCCCCCGCTTAATCAAAGGCTTTTCCTCAGCAAGCCAGGTTCCTAACGAGTCCAGACCAGCCGGAGCAATGCGAATATCGTAAGAATTTTGAGGGATATTGACGCGGATAGTGGCTTTGGTCAGGGTAGTCATAGGTTTAGCAAGTCGGCTGAGAGCGCAATAATTGGGCTTAGCGGAGTTTTACAGCGAGGCAATATGCTTCAATAAGATGAAGTATCAAGAACATCAGTTTAGGAGAAAACTATGGGCGGCGCAGTTATTTATGTGGTTTCCCTCGTGGCGCTATTTGGTACAGCCATGGGCCTGTACTTTGGTTTGCGGGCTGCCAAGGTGATCTGATGCTAGCCAGAGGCTTTAGGTGTGAATTTGCGCTGTAGAGACAAAAGCGTTCTGACCGGAAACTCTCTGATTTGATGAATGGTGAGATTCCAGATGTAGCCGTACTGAGGAAAAAGGCGCAGTAATATAATTTCGGCGAAAATATAGAAGCGTCCCCGGCGGCGGTATTCTGGTGGATTGTCTTCTACCCGTAGCTGTGAAGGGTAGGGTAGCTTATGGCCAATCACCTGCTCCGGCTTATTTTCGTCGTAAAACTTCGCCTGTAGCGTCAGGCCCAGCAGTCGATCCAAGCACCAAAAGGGCAGATACTTAATTGGGCCTGCCAATGTTAGCCCCTTGATCACGTCCTGAAGGGCTGCTTGCACCATGGCGTTGATCCACACCTTCTTGTCAAAGTTTTCGGCATGTGGCCCCATGTGATCGCGGCGACCGCGCCAGAAGCAGCTCAAGTCAAATTTGTTGTGCATCGGCGTAATTGGAATTTCCATCATCCGGCCTTCTTCCTCGTACAGCCGCAGATTGTCTTCAGCCTTCCGGCAGATCGGCAAAGCAGTCAAGTCCTGAGGCAGCTCGCCCCAGGGTGCAT
The DNA here is from genome assembly GCA_038315915.1 of Phormidesmidales cyanobacterium. GTDB lineage: Bacteria > Cyanobacteriota > Cyanobacteriia > Phormidesmidales > Phormidesmidaceae > Phormidesmis. Next base: position 17,120 of record JBBQAC010000040.1, on the reverse strand, counting down.
TGAGCGCCGCTTCGTCTCCATAGGCGTATTCTTCTTTGGCCAGACGCATCACCCAGCTTTCGGGGAACTGCTGAAAATAGCGTTGAGCCAGCGCTGGCGTCTCCGGGTTGATGTACTCGTCGCAGTTAAAGGTGAGCACGTAGGTGCCTGAAGCGTTGATGAGGCCGTTGAGCCGCTGAATAATTTCCCCGCGAAAAGGGCTCACTAGCTGACGCATCCGGCTATCGGCGCAGGGCTCAGGCTGTACGCCGGGCGGATGCACTAAAATAAACTCGACATCGCCCTGGACTTGCAGCAACTGTGCGAACCAGTGAGCTGAGAACCCTTCTCTCATCGGTACCACAATGGAAAGCAAAGGATGGGCCATGGGAAATATCCTAAAGATGAAAAAGTTTGCCGCCGTTCCTATTCAAACATTGATGCCAGCTTACGCCTTGTGCTTAAAGCAAATTTATTAAAACCAAACTGAATCAACAGCCGTTCTTTGCAAAACGTTTATGCAGGTATAGGTGCGGTGGAGTTTGGTCGTTTGGCGGAGGCTGCTATTGATAAATCTGGCTAATTCAGGCAAGCTTCTAGGCGGTAGGGTAGGACTCATTGTCTGCTCGTTGAGCTTTTAACCGGTGGGGTTACTCTTTTAAGTCATGCAGATTACGCCGACTAAACTTGCTGAGGTACTGGTGATTGAGCCTCGGGTTTTTCAAGACGAGCGGGGTTTCTTTTTAGAAAGCTTCAACCAGCGTGCTTTTGACGAAGCCATCGGCACGCACTATGCGTTCGTCCAGGATAACCACTCTTCATCAGCGGCTAACATTTTGCGAGGGCTGCACTATCAGGTAAAAAACGTTCAGGGCAAGCTGGTGCGGGTTGTCACCGGCAGCATTTACGATGTGGCGGTAGATGTCCGTCAGGGCTCTCCCACCTTGGGCAAGTCGGTGGGAAAGATCCTCAGCGCTGAAAATAAAAAGCAGCTATGGATTCCGCCTGGGTTCGCTCATGGCTTTTATGTGCTTTCAGAAACGGCAGATGTGCTGTACAAGGCAACAGATTTTTACAGTCCAGAGCACGAGCGCAGCCTCGCCTGGGATGACCCGGATTTGAACATTCGATGGCCGACCGGGGAAAACAGGCCGGTGCTCTCGACCAAGGACGCAGCGGCAGATAGGCTCAGATCTGCCGATTTGGTTGACCTTGCCGGTATTTTACAGGGCGCTGAGGCATGAGCATTTTGCTGCTAGGCGCGCAAGGACAGGTGGGACAAGCTCTGATGAAGACGCTTACGCCATCGGGCACTTTGATACCGATAGGACGGCAGCAGTTGGATTTAACTGATTTGGAGGCGATCGCCCACAAAATCCAAACCCTCCAACCCCGGCTCATCGTCAACGCCGCCGCCTACACCGCTGTCGACAAAGCCGAAAGCGAGCCCGACCTTGCCTACCGGATCAATGCCGAAGCACCTGCTGCGATCGCCCGATCAGCCGCAGACTGTGGAGCAGCGCTGCTCCATATTTCTACCGACTACGTATTCTCGGGGCAGATGGGGTCACCCCGCTGCGAAACCGACGCGACCGGCCCCTTAAGCGTATATGGCAAAACCAAGCTGGCCGGAGAAGACGCCGTTCGAGCGGCGTTAGACCAGCACATTATCGTGCGCACGGCCTGGGTGTACGGCGCGCAGGGCAAAGGCAACTTTTTGAAAACCATGCTCCGATTGGGGAAAGCTCAAGGCGAGGTCAATGTCGTTGCCGATCAGGTGGGTTCGCCGACTTGGGCTGACAATCTGGCAGCGGCGATCGCCCAACTCAGCGAAAAAGTGACCGCAGTGCCAGGGACCTATCATTACACCAACAGCGGGGTAGCGAGCTGGTACGACTTTGCGATCGCCATTTTTGAAGAAGCCAGAGCCCTCGGTATGCCGCTGAAGGTTCAGGCTGTAAACCCGATTACGACCGCTGACTATCCGACCCCCGCCCAGCGCCCCGCCTACTCTGTACTGAACTGTCAAAAAGTCGCCCACATCCTGGGAGACAGCCCTCCTCACTGGCAGCAAAGCCTGCGTGCCATGCTCACTGACTATACGGAAACCCTATGAAAGCACTGATCTTATCGGGCGGTAAAGGGACTCGCCTGAGACCGCTGACCTACACGGGCGCAAAGCAGCTCGTGCCCGTGGCGAATAAGCCCATTCTCTGGTACGGCATCGAAAGCTTGGTGGCCGCTGGCATTACCGATATTGGCATTGTCGTCAGCCCGGAAACCGGCGCAGAGATTGAGGCGAAAACGGGGGCAGGCGATCGCTTTGGCGCAAACATCACCTACATTTTGCAAGAGAGCCCCGACGGGCTGGCCCACGCCGTAAAAATTGCCCAGCCATTCCTGGGAAATTCGCCCTTCGTGATGTATTTGGGCGACAACCTGATTCAAGATCAGCTCGCGGGATTTGTTGCTGACTTTAAGAAAAAGCCCCTGAGCGCGATCATCATGCTGAAGCAGGTGGTCAACCCAACGGCGTTTGGCGTCGCCCAAATTGCTGCCGACGGTAGCGTGATCAAGTTGGTAGAGAAGCCTCAAGATCCGCCTTCCAACTTAGCGCTGGTGGGGGTGTATTTATTTTCGCCGGAGATTCATCAGGCGATCGCCCAAATTAAGCCCTCCGCTCGGGGCGAACTGGAGATTACCGACGCCATTCAGCAGCTCATCATCACCAATCAAACCGTAGAAGCCAAAGAGCTATCGGGCTGGTGGCTGGACACCGGCAAAAAAGACGATCTGCTCGAAGCCAATCGGATTATTTTAGACGAATATTTGAGCGCGCCTGAGCTGATAGGCGACATCGACGAGCAGAGCAAAGTTAGCGGGCGAGTCGTCGTCGGCAAGGGATCTCGACTGGTTAACTGCACCATCCGAGGCCCGGTAATCATCGGCGAAAACTGCTCGCTTGAAAACTGCTTCGTCGGTTCTTACACCAGCATTGCCGACAACGTCAGCATGAGCAATATCGAAATAGACCACAGCGTTGTGCTCAGAGGCGCAACGATTTCGGGCATTCAGCGGCGGATTGTCGATAGCCTGATCGGGGCGCGGGCCAAGCTAATCGCCACCGACCACAGACCTAAAGCGCTGCGGTTCATGGTGGGTGATGACTCTACCATTGAGCTGACCTGACTTTCTATAACCCTATCTCAACCAACCATGCCAAAACGTGTTCTGATTACCGGCGGCGCTGGATTTATCGGCTCTAACTTCGTTCACTACTGGTGCAAAAAATACGACGGGCGAGTGGTTGTCCTCGATATTTTGGGCTATGCGGGCAACCCGGCCAACCTCGCGGATCTGGAAAACCCAGATAGATTTCGCCTGGTCAAAGGGGACATTTGTGATCGCTCCCTGGTCGATACGGTGCTTGCCGAGGAAGAAATCGATACGGTGATTCACTTTGCTGCCGAATCCCATGTCGATAGATCCATCCTGGGGCCTGCTGCTTTTGTGCAAACCAACGTAGTGGGTACGTTTACACTGCTGGAAGCATTTCGCGATCGCTGGCAAACTCAAGGAAAGCCAGCCGACTACCGCTTTCTCCATGTCTCTACCGACGAAGTGTACGGCAGTCTGGAAGCAGACGCTCCGGCCTTTACAGAAACAACGCCCTACGCACCCAACAGCCCTTATTCAGCCTCAAAAGCGGGCAGCGACCACCTGGCTCGGGCCTACTACCACACCTACGGGATGCCCACCCTCATTACCAACTGCTCTAACAACTACGGCCCCTATCAGTTCCCTGAAAAGCTAATTCCGCTGATGTGTCTGAACATTCTGCTAGGCAAGCCTCTGCCAGTGTATGGTGACGGGCAAAACGTTCGCGACTGGCTGCATGTGAGCGACCATTGCACCGCCATTGATCGAGTGCTACAGAAGGCAATCCCTGGCGATATGTACAACATTGGGGGTAACAATCAGGTGAAAAATCTCGACATCGTTCATCAACTGTGCGACTTGATGGGTGAGCTTGCCGGAGAACTTCCTCAGCGTCCGCATGAGCTGATTACGTTTGTCACAGACCGCCCCGGGCATGACCGTCGCTACGCCATGGACATTTCTAAAATCGAGAGAGAGCTAGGTTGGTCACCGGCATACGACTTTGCGACCGGGCTCAGACAGACCGTCGAGTGGTATTTGAACCATCGCGACTGGTGGCAACCTCTGCTATCAGAAGAATACCAGGGATACTACGAGAATTTGTATGGGAGTCGCTAGCAGCGTTAGCTCAGGTCTTTTGAGCGACTGATCCCGACTGACCGACAGGTTTCACGCTGGCTCTATCGGATTTGAGCACGGTGGTCAGGCGGTTGACCGCAGAGGTTCTGGCGGTGCTGGGGCTGCGAGCAGTGGTAGAGGCAGAATCGACGCGACTGCTTTGATTGCAAAACAGCTCAGAAGGATCGATCAATTGACCCGCAAGCTGCCCCGTCAGCAGGGTAGTCGTAGGGCCACCTATACTGTGGGCTGAAAAAGAGTCGAGCAGGGCACTGCCCGTAGGGTAGCTCGTCTGCAATGGGTGAGAAGAACTGTCACTGCCGGCAGGTGCACTCAGGGAGCTGTCTTTGTTTTTGATATCTAGGGGGGCTGCTGCTGGCTGAAACATAGAATCATTGGTTAAACGGTGCTGTTTTGTCTAGATTCACCCTGCATGAGATTTGCGCTGCCGAGAATCTGAAAAGCCCGCTTTGTTCTAGATAAAAGCAGAAATCAGTGTTTCAAAAGCGATTGAAGGTAACAAATATAGTAGACGCTTACAGAATATTACGTGTTTACCCGGGTGCTGAGAAATAAGAATCGTTAAAGTTTTGCAATTAATTATGTGAAGCTTCCGCTTTTAACGGTGGAATTTTGTCTTAAACCACTGATTTCCCTCGCTTTATACCCGTTTTCCACTTTTTGATCAGGGCTCAGAGCAATAAGGGCTAAGCAGCCGTTCCAAAGCGATAGCCTTTGCCGTATACCGTATGAATCAAAATAGGTTGGTCAGGCTGCTCAATTTTTTTCCTCAGCAGACGCATTTGGGCGGCGAGGGCGTTACTGCTAGGAATAGCGCCCTTACCCCAGACGGCATCGTATATTTGGGTGTGGGTGAGCAGTTGGTGGGGCGATCGCATCAAATAGGCCAGTAGCTGCACTTCTTTATCTGATAGCTCAATAACTCGGCCATCGCGACTGGCGAACTGATTTTCAATATTGAGCGTAAGGTCTCCAAACTGTAGGATGGCTCCGGCAGTAACTGGCCTTATGCCCGCTCCTGTCGTTTTTAAGGGATTGGACTCTAAGATCGGCGGGCGTCTGAGTAGGGCACGCACGCGGGCGAGCAGTTCGCGCAGTTCAAAAGGCTTCACCAAGTAGTCGTCTGCGCCTGCATCCAGGCCATCGACCCGGTCATCGAGGGTGTCTTTGGCGGTGAGGAAGAGTACAGGAGTGGTTTGGAAATGCGTTCTTCCTTCAGAGACGCTTTGCGATCGCACTTCCCGGCAAATATCCAACCCGCTTTTTCCGGGCAGCATCCAGTCAAGAATCAGCAAATCATAGCGGCCACTGACCGCCATATCACAGCCCGTTTGCCCATCGGCAGCGACATCCACTGTATAACCTTGTCGCCGTAGCAGTCTGCTCAGGGGGTCAGTCAGTTCTACTTCGTCATCGACTAAGAGTATCTGCATCAGTCTTTACAGGTTTGCGAGATTCAGTACTATGCCAGCAAAAACGTGTCATTCGAACGGGATAGGACTACTGGCCTGACAAAACTTAGTCAGGCCAGTAGTGAAACGCCAACACCTTGAACTCAAAACGGGAGGCACGCTGGTTGGTTAAACTGAACCGACGGTGCTCAGGCATTCGCCTGGGCGTTAAGTTCGTCAATCAGCCCGCGAAGCTGTTCGCTGTTCGCATGGTATTTCTCGTTACAAAAGTGACAGACGGCCTCAGCGCCATTGTCTACTGCAATCATGTCTTTGAGTTCATCGACGCCGAGTAGCTTGAGCGCGCCTAACATGCGATCGCGCGTGCACTTACAGCTAAACTGTACTATCTGGGAACCGGGCAACATCTCTAGCCCCACATCGCCCACCAGCTCTTCAAAAATCTGCGGCAGCGATTTACCGGCTCTGAGCAGAGGCGTAAACCCGCTCAACGACCCTAAGCGCTCTTCCAGCAGAGAGATTAACGCCTCATCCCGTGCTGCTTTGGGCAATACCTGAAGCAGCAGTCCGCCTGCGACTTCGACCCCCTCTGCACCGACAAATACGCCCAGTACCAGGGCAGAAGGCGTTTGCTCGGAAGTTGCCAAATAGTGCGTCAGGTCGTCGCCAATTTCACCTGAAACCAGCTCCACCGTGCTGGAGTACGGGTAGCCGTAGCCGATATCACGCACCACATACAGGTAGCCCTCTTTCCCAATTGCAGCGCCCACATCTAGCTTGCCATTCTCGCTCGGCGGCAACTCCATCTGTGGCTTTTCTACATAGCCACGCACCGTCCCATCCAAACCGGCATCCACCAGCAGCCCACCGAGTGGCCCGCTACCTTTCACCCGAATATTCACCCGTGACTGAGGCTGCTTCATACTCGAAGCCAGCAGCAGCCCTGCTGTCATTGTCCTACCCAAAGCCGCTGTTGCTACATAGGAGAGGTCGTGCCGTTCTCGGGCCACCTCTACCAGGCGAGTCGTCGTAACGCCTACTACCCGAATGCCCCCATCTGCTGCCGTCGCGCGAATTAACTGATCAGCCATGCCTAACTTCTATCGTCCATGATGTTCTTTAACTATTGTAAAGGGCAGGTCGGCGATCTTCCCGGATAGGCTCGCGAGGCATGACATAAAAAAAGCGCCTCCCAAAAATCAGGAGACGCTGAAGACAAAGAGAATAATGCGCTCAGACAACGTTACGGGGCTAGCGCATAGCCTCGTAGCAAACTACCGACCGTTTTCGCCGTGATTTTCATCTGCGTTAAGGGATTTGCAGGAACGACGGTCTTATACAGATAGCTGTCGAAAGTTAGCTTTTGAACATCAATATCAGAGCACATTTCGACAAAGGCTTCACGGGAAGCGTCGCTGCGGTAGAACACCCGCTGCAAAATATCGAGCACTTTGTAAGTAAGGCCGTATTCCTTATCCCACTGCTTGATGTATAGCTTCAGTTCGTCCTCGGTAAGGGCGCGTTCGCCGCTGTTAGAGTATTTCACGATGGTTTCGGCGCACATGCGAGCCGACTTGGCCGCAAAGTAAATGCCTTCACCTGAGGACTTGGTGACTGTACCGGCAGCATCACCTACCAGGGCAACCCGGCCAACTACGCGGCGAGGTCTGGGATGCTCAGGAATGGGATGCGCTTCTACCTTGATGATTTCGCCGCCTTCTAGACGCTTAGCGGCGCGAGCGCGAATGCCCCGCTGAAGTTCCTTAATTCGCGACTGGTTGGGCCGCATGGTGCCGGTGCCGACCGCCACGTGGTCGTATTTGGGGAAGACCCAGGCGTAAAAGTCAGGGGAGACATCGTCGCCCACGTACATTTCGGCCAGCTCTTCGTAGTAGGCCATTTTGTCTTCGGGTAGGCGAATGCGCTCCTGGAAGGCGATCGCGTAGTTATAGTCCCCAGCGTCAATCGCCCGAGCCACCCGCGAGTTAGCGCCATCTGCGCCAATCACCATGTCGACTTTGAGCGTTTTGGCTTCGCCCTGCAAACCGGCCTTTTCGTGATCTGCGTAGTGCAGCACGTAAGGGTCTTTGTCATTGCTCGGGATTTCTAGCTTGTGGACGGTGCCGTTGATTAGCTTGGCCCCTTCTTTGTGAGCGCGATCGCGCAAAAAGCCGTCAAGCACCTCACGGCGACACATGCCGATGTATTCATCATCGTTCAGGGTTTCGCCGATATTCACCTCAACGTTAGAAGGTGAAATCATCTTCATTTTGCGCACCCGTCGGTCAATGATCTCCGGGGGCAGATCAAATTCAGCCACCATGCAGAGGGGAATGGCTCCACCGCAGGGTTTGGCATTGTCTAGCTTGCGCTCGAAAAGGTAAGTATCGATACCCGCTTTAGCGAGTGTCTCGGCAGCGGAAGAGCCCGCCGGACCAGATCCTACAACTGCGACCCGAAGTACCAAGGGCTTATGCTCCACAGAATAAATAAACGTATGGGAGAAATCGTATCACCGTCGCTCACTAGAAAGGCGTGACAAGGCCCAAATGTGAAGCATATTGAAACACTGATTTACATTCCGAAAAAATGACAATTTTCAAGCGTCATGTGCTAGTAGCCGCTACGACATGTAGCAAAGTGCGGAGGCATTCGCGCTTTGCTATGCACTTTGCCTGCTGCTACACATAGCTTTCAGCCGTTGATACTGCACGGAGCAAAGTGCAGGAAGCTATATTTCCATCCGCTCAAAGCTTAGCCAGTTAGAACGCCTACTGCCAAATAGCACCGCAGTCGCCTTGTAGTGCCTGAGCTTGGTTTAGGCGGGGGACTGCAACAGGGTTAAAATACTAGAAACCAGGTCTGTAGGGTCAATTGGCTTAGCCAGATGGCGGTGAAACCCAGCGGCGATCGCCTGCTTATAGTCACTTTCTCCGGCATAGGCCGTCAGGGCGATCGCCAGCATCTTCCCCCCTTTGTTAGCCGGTAGCTGACGAATCTGTCGCATCAGCATATAGCCATCCATATCTGGCATACCGACATCGCTGATCAACACATCTGGCACCGACTGTTCTATTTTACGGAGCGCTTCTGACCCAGAACTAGCGATCATTACGGCAGCGTGAGCCTGCTCCAGCATGAAGGCGGTAATCTCTTGCGAATCTATCTCATCATCGACCACTAGCACCAACACCCCGGTCAGGTCATCCTTAACAGCCACTGACGGCCTAGCTACAGGCAAATTACTTGCTAAAGGAACCAGCGGAATTGTCACCGTAAAAGTCGAGCCCTCGTTCTCTCCACCGCTCTCCGCTTTGACTGTACCGCCATGCATTTCAACGATCTGCCGAGTAATCGCTAGCCCCAGTCCCAGCCCACCAAACTGCCGAGTGGTTGAATAATCCTCCTGCCGGAAGTGCTCAAATACGTAAGGCAGAAAGTCAGCGCTAATTCCTTTACCGGTATCGGTCACCCGAACCTGGGCCTGATTGTCTACTAGCGCCAAAGTCGCGCTAACCTTTCCGCCTTTAGACGTGAACTTCACCGCATTCGACAGCAAATTCCAGATCACCTGCTGCAACCGTCCTTCATCGCCAGCCACGATACAGGACTCAATCGACACTTCGATATCTATAGACTTGGTCTCAGCAGCGAGTTGTACAGTGTCTAGCGCAGCAGTCATTACCTGACTGAGGTCAACCCGGGTTTTAACCAGGCTCATTTTGCCTCGGAGCACACGGGAGATATCGAGCAAATCGCCAATTAGCTGTACCTGAAGCTTGGCGTTGCGCTCAATGGCATCTAAGGCAAGCGATGTTTTTTCAGCGCTGAGCTGGCCTCGTCGCAATAGCTGCGACCAGCCCACAATTGGGTTGAGCGGCGTCCGCAATTCATGTGAGATCACAGCCAAAAATTCGTCTTTAATCCGGTTGGCACGTTCGGCTGCTTCGCGCGCGGCTTTCTCACTCTGCAAGAGCTGTTCTCGCTCAATTTCAATGCGTCTGCGGTCAGTGACATCATTGATCAGGGCGACAAAGCCTTCCACCGCCCCAGCTTGGTCAAACCGGGGGACATAGGTTGCGCTCAAATAGCAGGAAGCACCGTTGTTTAAAAATACCTGATTTTCGTAAGTAACCTGCTCTCCAGCCAGAACCCTCTCTACGTAAGGCCGGATCGCCTCGTATTCTGACTCACTTACCGCGTCACGCAGGTGTGTACCGTAAATTTCTGCCGCTGGCTGGCCAAACCATTCTTCATAGCCTCGATTGTTAAAGCGATAGCGCTGGTCGGCATCGATAAAAGAGATCATCACTGGCACAGTATTAGTCACCGCGCTGAGTTCTGCTTCTCGCTGCCGTAGTGCTTCCTGGGCTCGTTTGCGATCGCTCACATCCAACACAAACGCCACCGCCTCTTCGCGCTCTTCTCCCATCAAAGAAAAGCCTATCAGCACCGGTACCCGCGATCCGTCCTGACGGATGTATTCTTTTTCGTAGGGTGTGCAGGCTCCTGTTTCTTTAGCCTCGGCGATCGCCTGCATATCTAAAGGCAGATGCTCAGGCGGCGTCACGTCGATCCAGCGCAGCCGACCGGCTTGCAAATCTTCGCGCGAGTAGCCAACAATTCTCAACAGTTCGTCATTGGCTTCGCGAACATCCCCGGCGACATTGGCAAATAAAATGCCAATCACATTCGCATCGACAAAGCTTTTGAGCTTCTCCTCACTCGCCTTCAGTGCTTGTTCTGCAATCTGGCTATTAGTGTTAGCAATGGCACTTGCCATATGCCCTGCAATCAAGTCAAAAAAAGCGCTGTAATCGGCGTCTAGCTGACGGGCAGGATTGATGCCCACTATCAGTAACCGGGTCAGATTCCGGCGGCGCAAAGCCCGAATTGGAAGCACTCGGGCCTGATCTACTGGTAAAGAGAACGTGCCCGTAGGAACCTTTCCAAACCGACCTGACAAGTCCTCAACGGTTACAGCCGCTTGCGTATGCAGCACCGATTCAAATAGCCATGGGTCTGACTTGGATATATTAATCACTGGCGGCAGCGGCACCGTATCGTTCTCAATCGGTGTCTGACTGCATAGGACAGCCTGCGTTTTTGCCGTATTGAGCTGGTACAAGGCGGCAAACGGGATATCGGCAGGGTTGCGGGCCAGTATTTCAGCCGTTAACGCATACACCTCGTCCACTGTTTTGGCCTCGCTTGATTGCGTCGACAAATGGGTCAGTGTCGCTAGCCTGCGATCGCTCAAAATCTGTTTGGTGGTTTCGCTAATCACCGTAAATACGCCGCCTACGTCTCCGCTTTGAAGGAGCAGGGGGCTATAGGAATAGGTGTAGTAAGACTCCTCTAAATATCCAGCGCGAAAGACCGGAATCAGCAAATCTTCCACTCGATTCGCAGCTTTGGTCTCAACCAATTCGATCAGCTGTGGCCCCACGATGTGCCAGCTCTCAGAGAAAACAGCCGCTCCTGGCTGCGCGATCGCCCGTGGATGCCGATCACCCAAAATAGGCCGAAAAGCATCGTTATATAAGAGCCTGAACTCCTCACCCCACCAGATCACCATGGGAAAACGCGAGTTCAGACAGATACTGACGGCTGTCGTGAGGCTAGCAGGCCATTGAGAAATGGGGCCAAACGGCGTCTCGGGCCAGTTGTATGAGCGAAGCAACGCGCCCATCTCACCGCCACCCGCGAAAATATCTTCAGGTCTAACTCCGTTCATTATCTACAAAACAAAAAACTGAAGATCGGCCAATATTTGCCCGTCCCATCCAACCTATATGTCGGAAGGAATAAGTACCCTCTATCTTTTGAAAGATTTCGCAGCGCCAAAAGTCCTGAAGTAGCGACTCAGGAAACGTTAGACTTTTGCCAGTAAAAGCTATCTAAAAATCTCATTCGGCTAGCAGTGCTTCAATGGTCAAAATTCTTCATCTATCGGATATCCATCTGGGTGGTGGCTTTAGTCACGGGCGGATTAACCCCGAGACGGGGCTGAATACGCGGTTCGAGGATTTTACGCTGGCGCTGAGGCGGTGTGTGGATAGGGCGATCGCTCAGCCGGTCGATCTCGTTCTTTTTGGCGGCGACGCATTCCCTGACGCGACCCCACCGCCCTATGTACAGCAAGCGTTTGCAGGTGAGTTTTGCCGCCTGGTTGCTGCCAATATTCCCACCGTGCTGTTAGTCGGCAACCACGATCAGCATTCACAGGGGGTCGGTGGCGCGAGTCTGTGCATTTATCGGACATTAGGGGTACCTGGCTTCATCGTCGGCGATACGCTGACCACCCACCGAATTGAAACCAAAAGTGGGCCGATTCAAATAGTCACGCTGCCCTGGCTGACGCGCTCTACGCTACTTACCCGGCCCGAAACGGCAGGACTGTCGATGGGAGAAGTCGGAGAACTGCTGCTAGACCGGCTGCGGGTAGTACTCGAAGGAGAGATTCGCAAGCTCGACAAAGAGATTCCCACTGTACTGCTCGCTCATGTCATGACCGACACTGCTCGCTATGGCGCAGAGCGCTTTTTGGCCGTAGGCAAAGGATTTACAGTGCCAATGGCGATTTTAGCGAGAGATTGTTTTGACTATATTGCACTCGGCCACGTTCACAAATACCAGGAAGTGTGTAAATCTCCTCTAGCGATTTATCCAGGCAGTATTGAAAGAGTAGATTTTAGTGAAGAAAAAGAAGACAAAGGCTACATTTTACTAGAAGTGACCAAAGGTGAGACCGTTGCTGAGTTTTGCCCCCTGCCTGCTCGGGTGTTTAGGACATTAGAAATAGATTTAACTCAAACGGAAGACCCTCAAGCGGCTTTACTAATAGCCATCCAAAAAGAAGAGATTGCAGAAAAAGTAATTCGACTTGTCTATAAGCTGCGCGCCGATCAGGTCGAAGAAATTGACAATGGGGCTATCAGCGAAGTGCTGACAGCAGCGCACAGCTACAGTATTCAGCCTCAGCTAGCGAGTCAACTCTCTCGCCCTCGGCTGCCCGAACTCGGCGTCGATAGCTCACTGTCTCCTATGAGCGCTTTGCAGTCCTACTTAAACAATCGAGAAGACTTGAGCAGCCTGGTGCCAGATATTTTAGAAGCAGCTCAGGGACTGCTCGACCAAGACCCTCACGGCGATAAGAAAATTGTTGCGCCAGATGACGATGAGATTGAAAGTGCGATCGCCGATGAAGACAGCCGCCAGCTCAGACTGCTGTAGTTAAGTCACTGGAGTTCTGGTCTAAAATAGTGAACATAAACCGCACCGACTGAGCTGCTATGGTTGCTACGCAGGATTTAACAGCACAAACAGGCACTTATCTGCCCAACGACTTATACAGTGACGAACCTGAAATGGAATCAGAACTTCACCTGCGGCAAATGCTGTTGCTCATTAGCTGCCTGGATTTGCTTTGGCAAAATCGGCAGGACTTTTATGCCTCGGGCAATATGACGGTCTACTATAGCCCCAAGAAAATTAAAAATCGCGATTTCAGAGGGCCAGACTTTATGGTCGCCTTTGACACCGAGCGCTACCCTCGCAAAAGCTGGATTGTGTGGGAAGAGGAGGGTAAGTATCCTAACGTGATTATAGAGATTTTGTCTGACAGCACAGCTAACGTTGACCGTACGACCAAAAAAGAACTCTATCAAAATACCTTTCGCACACCTGAATACTTTTGGGTCGATCCTGACACTCAAGAATTTGAGGGATTTGTACTGGTGGGCGGTACCTACCAAGTCATTCCGCCCAATCCAGTAGGACATCGCTGGAGCCAGCAAATGCAGCTCTTTTTGGGCATTCACAACTCCCAACTTCGCTATTTCACTCCCGCAGGTCAGCTCGTACCTACACCTGTTGAAGCGGCTCAAGAAGCGCAGCGAAATGCTCAAGAAGCGCAGCAAGACGCTGAAGCAGCACAACAGCGAAACGACCGATTAACTGCCAAACTCCGTGAACTGGGCGTTGACCCGAGTACGCTGTAGTGGATACCGCACAAACATGCCAGCGAAGTAACTTTCAAGATTGCGGTTGTCTCTAGCTTATCGGTGCGCTGCAAGAGGGAGTCGGCATGAGGCCATACCTCGATCAGGTCAAACGGGTTCCAATGGTTGCCCTCAAAGCCAGGGAAGAAGATCAGCAACCCAGTGCAAACGGGCAAGCTAACGGTAGTTCGATGTTTGATTGGGATGCTATGGAAGCTCAAGTCAAGGACGCGATGGCGCTCAGCGATTATCAGCAGGTGACTAAGCTGCTCAAGCAGTGGCAGATGACCGATCCTAAGAATCCGTTGCTGCGACTGTATGCGGCGCAGGTGCAGGAGCAAACGAACCGGCTAGAGGCTGCTGAAAAGAATTATTTGCAGCTTCTGAAGCAAATGCCCGGTAGCAAGATTGTGGCTCAGGCGCGGGCAGGTATTCAGCGGATTCAACACCAGCAAAAGATGCAGAAGGCTGAGGCGCTTGAGCAGGCCAGACAGGTTGCTGGCGGGAATGAAGTTGCTATTTTAGCGATCGCCGCTCCCCCCGAACCCGCTCGGCAGCAGGCGATTACCGGCATTGCCAGCGTATTTAACCTCGACGCCTATACCGCCCGACTGAAAGTTCCCCCCAGCGGCTGCCGTATTTATCGCATTGGCCCCTGGGGTGAAATCAATTACTACGCTGAGGCTCTGAAGCAGGCCAGCGTGCCGATTCTTACTGCCCAATTAAAAGACATCAAGGCACTACAGACTTTTCAGATTAGCCACTTCAAATCTATCTCGCCCAACCCCACCGTTGTTTGCAAAAACGCAGCAGGTCAGCTAGGCACTATTGACTTTAGCTGGTCGGAAGTTAGCCAGCGAGTGAGCGGGCAGCTTCCCATTTTTGAACAGGTAGTGGATATTGGTAACTGGGGTAAAACCATTCATAAAGAACAGGTACAGGACTATGCGCATGTTGTTGATCTTCATATCCCAGGCAGGCAGATTGTGTTGAGACTGTGCGATCGCCTCTACCAATACCAAAAAGGCATCTCCCTGAGCCAGGGCAACGAACTCAACAGCCGCATTCAGTGGAACCAACTCCTCAGCCAGCTCAATCAACCCATCAAAGCCCCTCACCACAGCGACTTTACCCGCTTTGGCAAAAGCGCCCTAGAATTCATTAACCTGCTCCCGCCCATCTACCCAAACCTCGACATCGACCGCCGCGCCCCTAGCCACTGGGATCAGGCATTCCACCTTTACAGCAGCCTTTGCTATTTCGACCATCGAAAGGCTATCGAGAAGCACGTTATACCCTGTGAAAGCAAGCGATACAATGAAGTTTAAGCTCAGTTTAGGAAGCACAGGGATACACCTAACATTTTCAGCTAAACAAACGTTTTTACCAGTCAGGATTCATCGTCCGGATGGGCAGAAGAATCGTAAGTACAGAGCGATCGCCTCAACGCTTTTCTACGAGATCTGAGCAGCCATCAGGCTTCAGGTAACTGCCAGTATTCTTTAGCAATTTGCCAATCTTCTTGAGCATGAATCACTAAAATACGAACGGCAGAGCGTTGAGTTGAGATATCACGATCACTCTCCTCAGAATCTCTCTCTTCAGCCTCAAGCCCTAAAAAAGCCAGCGCCTGACACACTCGATTGCGAATCAGCGCTGTATTTTCACCAACCCCACCCGTAAACACCAGCGCGTCCAATCCGCCCAGGCTTGCTGTCATCGCCGCAATGCCCGCCCTGAGCCGGTGAATATACATATCAACTGCAAGTTTTGCTTTCGCATCACCTGACTTGATTGCAGGCTCCAGCTTTCTCATGTCGCTAGAAAGCCCTGAAACGCCCTTCAAGCCCGATTCCTCGTTAAGCTGCCGATCAATCTGTTCATGGGTGTATCTCTTCTCCCGCAACAGGTAGGTCAAAATGCCAGGATCAATGCTGCCTGAGCGCGTACCCATCATCAGCCCTTCTAGCGGTGTGAAGCCCATCGTCGTATCAATGCTATGCCCGTCGCGTATTGCCGCTAAGGAACACCCATTGCCCAAATGAGCGGTGACTAAACGCAAGTCTTTGAGCGGACGATCTAATAACTGCGCAGCACGGTGGGCGCAGTACTGGTGGCTAATGCCATGGAAACCATAGCGGCAAATTCCCTGGTTAGTCCAATCTTGCGGTATCGGGTAAAGGGCAGCGGCCTCAGGCATCTGGCGATGGAAGGCAGTGTCGAAAACGGCGTATTGAGATACGCTGCCCAATAGCTGCTCAACCGCCTCAATGCCTTCTAAATTGACCGGGTTATGAGCGGGAGCAAGGGGAATTAGGTCGGCGATCGCCCCCTTCACCGCCTCATCTATCCACACACTTTCTTGATAGGCTTTCCCGCCATGCACAACCCGATGCCCAACGGCGTCGATCTTTTCTAACCCCGAGATTACAGCCGTTTTGCCTTGGTGCAGCTTGTGCAGCATTTGAGCAATAGCCCCGGCGCGGTTATCTTCAGACAGATCTGTTTTCACAGTCTCACCCGCACCCATTGCAGTTAGCAGCGGCGGCGACTGCTGCCAATCAATCTGGGCCTGCCAGAGCGGTTGAGTCGGCTCGGCCGGCGGTTCTGAGAGCTGATACAGGCAGCTTTTGTGGCTGCTAGAGCCTCCATTGAGCACTAAAATGTTCACAGATGTCAGTAGGGCCATACCCAGTTAGAAGTGGCTGGCTTGTCTTCTCCGTGAAACCTGGCATAGTTCACATGGTTTATGATCTCGTCTTGCATTCTTTCTTTTACATAGGCCGCTGCCGATCCTAGTTTGGGCACCCGATTAATCACATCAATAACCAGATTGAACCGGTCGATTTGGTTGTTAATAGCCAACTCCAAAGGCGTATTGATATTGCCTTTTTCCTTGTAGCCCCGCACGTGAATGCGCTCCTGATTCGACCGGCTATAGACCAGCTTGTGAATTAACCACGGATAGCCGTGAAAGTTGAAAATCACCGGTGCTTCTTTGGTAAAGAGCGTATCGAAATCTACATCTGTTAAGCCATGGGGATGCTCCTTAGGATGAATAAGCTTGTACAAATCCACCACGTTAATGAAGCGAACGAGCAAATCAGGAAACTCTTCTCGCAAAATTGCTGTGGCTGCCAAAGACTCCATAGTCGGAACATCTCCACAGCAAGCCATCACCACATCGGGTATATCGGGCGCTTTCCCCCGGTCATCGTTACTTGCCCACTGCCAAATGCCAATACCCTTCGTGCAGTGCGTCACCGCCTCTTCCATAGTCAGATATTGTAAGTGCTTTTGCTTGTCAGAGACAATTACGTTGATATAGTCAGTACTGTTCAAGCAGTGATCGACAACAGAAAGCAAGCAATTGGCATCGGGGGGTAGATAAATTCGGGTAACATCCGGACTTTTGTTCGTCACTAAG
>JBBQAC010000187.1:0-9115 GCA_038315915.1 Phormidesmidales cyanobacterium | reverse complement strand
ATGACTGCCTTGAACAGGGAGAATCGGCAGCTCAGGTGTTTGCCAGACTATTCGACAAACAGAATAAGGGAGGTGCTCCTATGACCGCGTAGATGACGCCTATTCTATTTTTCTACCGTCAGAGCACAACACTCAAGTAACTGTAATATGCGCTGTTGAAGCTCAGATAAAGGCGAGAGAAAGCGTTGCCTGACTTGGTTAATCTCCATAATCGTGAGGGTAATGCCGCGAAAAGCCTTCAGCAGTAGCTCAGTAGTGGGGCGATGGGTGGCTCGCTTGGGATTGCCTGCATACAGCCCTGCTAGCGACTGTTGGTCTGCCTCCAAATGAGTCCGAACCGAAAACTCAAGCAGGCAGAGGATACGCAAGCCCAAGCTCAACAACCGAATCAAGCCCTTGACGCGCTGGTCAGATGCCAAATAGATAGGCCGCAAGCCGAGTGCTTTGCCTTTGTAACGTCCAAAGCCTTGTTCGATGAGGTACTCATTACGATAGCCGTAGACAGCCGCTGAGAGTGACAACGCCAGGTCGTTGCTCGCATAGACTCGCCAGCCGAGTAGCTGCGTTGCTTTTTGATAAGCCTCTGGGTCGAGTATGGGTTTCACCGTCACCCTGGTTTCCGCTAGGGTGCGGGCCGGTTGGTCTCCGTAGGCGCGTTTGTGAGTGGTCTGAGTGGTGGTCTCGTAGGCCACCTGCACCAGGTCTTTGACGCGGTAGCGCTGGAGCATCCGGTTGACGGCAGCTTCGGTTTCCAGGGCTGATAGCCGTTTGTGACCACGACCGGTCAGGTTCAGTTGGTTCAGCGCCACAGTCGCCTTTTCAATGCGGTTGTCCAAGCTCTTTTGTTGCCGCTCAGCGTACTTGAATGAACGCACGACCAACCACTGTTCGCGCCAGGTAAACGGGGCTGCTTCGACCTCGACCGATTGCGGCAGCGTCAGCGTGAACCCCTCCGCAATCAATTCAGGCGGGTCATCGGTTGCGTCCGGAGAAACCACTTGAGTTAACGTTTCCTCTTGGCGAAAAACAGGGGCCAGTAGCTCAGCTAAGTCGGCCTTTGAAACTTGCGTCTCAGGTAACGGGCACAGGTAGTAGTTCTGACTGTGGGCAATGTAAAATCGCGTCGCTATCGCTGCCATCTTACTGTCGCCAACATAGGTCAGCCCGCTCCGCTGAAGGCTCTTCTGCACTTTCTTTATCTCTGGGATGTACAGTGGGTCGTCTGATTGATTGCCACTCACCACTGTAGTGCTCACCGGTAGCCCCAAAGGGTCTAAGGCGGCTTGCGAAATCTTCACCTGCGGTAAGTCGGGCCGATAATCTTTGCTGTGACCAAATTGGAATAAGCCTTCGCCTTCAACATCTCTATAGCCGCTGCTAGTCGTCGTATCCAGGCGAACACACGACAGTCTCAAGTCATACACTCGCACCGTATAACGGTTCAATGCGCCTTCAAACCTGTCCCACTGAACGTCATCTCCCAATTGGTCTAGGACGCGCTCTAGGCGGTCATCACTGAAATCCAGGCTTCTCACCGTCGGCGCTAAGCAAGTCGTCAACGTGCTATGCAGTCCTGAGGCCCATTCTTCTACCTGATTGAGGCGGTGGTCTCCTTGCGACAGTAGGTACGACAACCAGCCTACTAGAACCTTGCCTAGACTCAGTCCTTGCCAGTTACCAGGCTGCTTGAAGTGCTCATCGGCTCGCTCACTCAGGGTTAGCTTCTCCATCTGATTCAGCAGCAGCGGGATATCATCGACTCGTTCATTCGCCATTAGATGCGCCATAGCTGCGATTCCTCGGGTTGCTCTGCTCCCATTATGGCTATTTGCTTTTCTTCCGTATTATTTCAGCGAACCGTGAGTAGTAGCCTGATTGTCAGCAGGTTTTGCTGGATACCAAACCTGCACAGCCATAGGTCGCCCTGTGAGTGAGAAAGAAGATGCCTCCTCGCTAGTACGAGGCAGTTCATAGCATCGGCTATAGTCGCGAACGATCAAAGACTGAAAACCCACATCATACGAACCCGCAGCAAGATCACCCCATAGAGGCTTCGAACATTCTAAGAGCTTATCTTGAGGTACTTCCACGTTTGTTTGCCGGTTGAGCGATGAGCAATTAACCTCTCCTCCACCATACTGCCGTATACGCATGTCGTAAGCTAGCTCCCAAAGCGCTCTATGCAGAAGGTAACTCGTGGGTAGTCTTAAACGAGTAAAAGTAATTCTATCGAACAGGCGATGCGATGGCACGATTCATGGGGTGGTTCATTGCGCTGCGATTTCCTGAACGAGCAGCTACGCTAACACGTAAGCTAAAGCTTGCCATCCTCGCTTTATGCGATCGCTACGGGCGGGCTATGCAATTGCTTCTAGTAGGCTTAGACTCGGAGGCGATCGCTCACTGGGTTGGGCAACAATGGCCTAACTCCGGGATGGTTCAAAAAGGCTCGATTCAGGGTCACACTTGCAGCCCTAAGTAGACCATCATTGATGATGATCTATCGAACTCAGTGAGCTAGTTCCTACGCTCTTTGAAACCGCTGAAACCCCAGTAGCTCTAGCCAATGTGGATGAGGCTGGCCAGTCAGCAATTGCTTGGGGCTTTTACCTACTCGTTCTGGCTTCAGCGACCGTATGAAACATCTGTGGTTGAGGAAAAATTGCAGCGTGCTCAGGTAGGAATCACCCAAGCTCCGTCGCAGGAAAAGATAGTTTCTCAACCGTGAGTTCAAGTTCTCCACCATCGAGCTGGCTCTGGGCGTATCTTTGAGCGCTTCACCCACGGCATTCATCAGTCCGTAAAACTGGTTGGAAAGCTGGCTGTGTGGCTGATTCCACCGATCCCAGCAGGAGGCATTTGAGGTCTCGTGCTTTCGGTGCAGCAGACAGACATCCCGCATGTTAGCTCGAAGCGCTCAGCAATCGCGACCAGTTTCTGGTCGAGGACACTTGCAAAGGCCAGCAGTTGATCACGCTGATTGTGCAATGACTTTGCGAGCTTACGAATAGTTGGATACGATTTCCCTCCCCGCTGTTGGAGTTTTGCTGCGATGAAGTCAAACAACTCTTGACGGACGCTGAGGGCAGAGCCAGCGAGCGTGAGCACGTTATGCGAGAACCACTGCAACAATGTTCAAATATCTTCTACACGGGCAAGCAGTCCGACTTCTCGGCGGGTTGCCTTGACCTGCTGGATGAGTAGTTTGTGAGTGGTTGCTGGGGTTCCGTTTGTCTGGCTCATCTGTTGTTCGACTTTGATCCGGCGGGCGGTGGTCGCTTGCGCTTGGCGGGCTAGACCACTGAGTACTTGTCCAAACTGCCGTTGGATATGAAACACGTCGCCATGACAAGGGGTTCTGGCATCGCCGCTTTTTGACCAGCCCGAAGCCCGCCGCCGCCATCAGCAATTGTGTACTTCGGCTCGAAGCCTTGTGCCATCACATCCAACAGATGCCAGCCCCAGGTCTCTTCGTCCCAATGCTCAACCCCTTCGAGCAGATAGCAGTAAGTTGACGCCGCATCCACGCCGACGAGCACTGGGCGATTTGACTGAAAAATTTCGTCGTGAAGACCGACTTCAATCCTGGAAAGGTCTTGTGATTGATTGATTTCAGCGGCTTTTGTCGCTGCCGCTTCCAGCCGATTATGAATGGTGCCAATGCTGATCGGTGTATCAAATAGATCGCGAAACAGCTCGACCACACCTCGATAGGAGCTGTGGCAAATCAGCACTAACCCCAGAATCAACTGGTAAAGCCAGCTTTTGGTCACCGGCAGATGAAACAGAACATCGTCATCTGTGGGCGTCGGCTCAAAGGTTTCATCGAGCGTTGGCGTAGCCTCTCGCTAGAGAATCGCCGCGCTTTATCGCCCTGCTGGCAGACGAATTTTCGGCTCACCTGGTGCTTGTCTGCTAGGTCGCTGATAGGTTCTGTGCGAGCAAGCACCTGGATGCCGATGTCTTGGCGAATGTCAGGAGATAGGCTGGTGGCGATGGAAAGGGCAGGACTCATATCTAGCGATACTCCGAAGAAGTGGCCTTGCCATCGCACTCAGGAAGGGGCCGCCATTTAGCCTACCTGAGTGCGCCCAAAATGTGACCTCGAATTAAACCACGTCAACAGATGAAACCTATCGAATCTCGACTAGAACGCCATCCTCTCTTGCCCAAATGGGATATTCTTATTCAACCTAATTCGACAGTATCTTTTTTATAAGAAATTGCCTAAGGGCTTTGCGCGAAAGTAACAGGCCGATCATTCGAACTCTGGGTACAGATTATTGTTTTTCAATCAAGCCAAAATGCGCCAGGCAATCACGCCTACGCCAATAATCGAACCGAAGTACGAGAGTGATCGCACGACACTTATCCCGGCCATGTAGGCCAAGCTATGTACCACTCGGCAAGCCAAAATCGCGATCGCTGAGTACCCCGTGACGCTATCAGTTTGCCCGGTAGCCTGTGCAATCAAAATCACCGCCGCGATCATGGCCAAATTATCGTGATGATTGCGTTGCGCTCGATCTGCGCGGCCAACCCAAGGGGAACCTGCCACCGATTTTTCGCGGTTGCTTGCCGCCCAGCTTAGACCCGCCTCAGAGACCCGGCCTAGCGCCGGAATATGGTTAAGCGGAATTGACCAAAGCGCCAGTAGTAGCAAACAGATTAAGTCAGTAGTCATAAATCTTATCGCGCGATAGAGGGGATATTCCTTATAGAATCACACATAGACCGCCTTTCAAACCACCTGCTCAAGCCATTTAATGACACGAGGTTCTATGGATGCTGCCGCGCGAACACATTGGCTCCAAACCCACACCATTTTTCGCGATTTGTCCGAGACATTAGTGAGTGCGATCGCCGCCTGTCTTACTGAAATCCCCTTCGCCGCCAACCGCCGCCTGATCCTCGAAGACACCTCCCCCGACGCCCTCTACATTCTCTACAGTGGCCAGCTAGAAAGCTATCGCACTCGCCGTACCAGCGCCGCCAAAGTGAATGTACTAGAGCCCGGAGCCATCCTACACCTGCAAGAACTTCTGCTCAATACAGACACTGCCCAAACGCTTGTTTCTGTCTCAGACTGTGTACTTTGGCGATTAGACAAAACCAGATTTCAACAGTTAACCGAAGAATTCAGTGAGTTAAACAAAGCCCTCTCTCGGCTGCTCGCCTCTGCCTTAGAAGAAGTCTCCGAACAGCTCGCCTACGAACAAGAACGCCAGCAAGCCCTGCAACCCTATCTAATCACCCGGGTCAAAAGAGGCGTGGTTGGCAGCAGTCGCTACGCAACTCGGCTGCGAAAAGACATTCGAGAAGCCACTAGCCTCGAACCGCAAGCAGGCCGCAGAACCCCGGTGTTAATCTTTGGTGAGCCCGGACTAGGTAAAGACAATTTAGCTGCACTGATTCACTTTGGCTCTAGCAATAAAGCTACGCCCATGATTCAGGTCAATTGCAAAACGCTCAGAGCCCAAGATCTCTTCGGCAAAGGAGAAAGTCAACCAGGGCTATTAGACTGGTTAGCTGATGGCACACTGCTATTGAACAATGTTCAAGATTTGGATGAGTCGCTGAAAGCAGCCATTACGCGGCTGATCAGCACTGGCGAGTATGAGCCCGTGAGGCTTGAAGGCGAAGGGCCTCTGGCCACGAGACAATCCTCTGCTTGGATTTTGACGATTTCAGAAAAAGTCATTTCTGAATTCAAACAATGCGCTGTCAAACAAATTAAAGTTCCCCCTCTTCGCATTCGCAAAACGGACATTGCCGCTCACATCACCTATTTTGCCCTGCTCTTGTGCCGCAAGCGAGGGCTCCCCAAACGACAAATTGCCCCCGAAGCCCTCCGCCGTCTGCAAAGCTATGGCTTTCCTGGCAACCTCACCGAGCTGGAAAGCATGGTAGAGCGGGCAGTCAGCCAGTCAGGCGATCGCAGTGTACTCACCGAAGAAGTCTTTTGGGCCGTAGAAAAGCAAAGCCGTCAGTTTCGCTTTAACCTGCTTCAGGGTTATCCCAAGCTGCGACAGTTTTTGCTCAGCCCTTGGTGGACAGATCGCATTAACTACGGATTTACCTTATGGTTTTATCCCATTGTGGTCGCCGTGCTGATGTGGGGACCACAGACTCGTGAGAGCAACTTTGCGCTCAATTTCTTTTGGGCCTGGTGGTGGCCGCTGATTCTCATTGGCTTTCCCTTTGTCGGGAGGCTGTGGTGTGCGGTCTGTCCGTTTATGATCTACGGCGAGGTCGCGCAGTTTATTTCGCTGAAGCTGTGGCCGCACCAGCTCAAAGCTTGGCCGCGCGAATGGGCCGAGCGCTGGGGTGGGTGGATTCTCTATGGTGGCTTTGCGCTGATTTTGCTGTGGGAAGAACTGTGGAACTTGGAGAACAGCGCGTATCTTTCGGGCTGGCTGCTGTTGATTATTACAGCGGGTGTGGTGATTTGTTCGGTTTTATTCGAGCGTCGGTTTTGGTGTCGCTATCTATGTCCGATTGGGGGGATGAACGGTCTGTTTGCTAAGCTTTCGATGATTGAACTAAGGGCGCAGCAAGGGATTTGTTCGGCGACCTGCAATACCTACCATTGCTACAAAGGCGGACCTGCCGAAGGAGAAGGGCAAGCCACAATGGGCTGCCCGGTGTATTCGCATCCGGCTCAGCTGACTGACAACCGCGACTGTGTGCTGTGTATGACTTGTTTAAAGGCTTGTCCGCACAAGTCGGTAGCGCTGAACTTGCGACCACCGGGTATAGAGCTATGGAACGCTCACCAGACCCGTAGCTATGAGGTGGCACTCTTGCTGTTGTTGCTAGGGGCGGTGTTTTTGCATCGGTTGCCGCAGTTAACGATGCTGGTGCTGGGAACTAATGCGGGGTTAGAAAGTTTTGGGGGACATGCGATCGCATCTACCATCGCGCTGTTTTTACCGGGTGCGATCGCGCTTTTAATAGATCGCCTACGCAAGCAGTTCCAAGGCACCGGCCCCCGACGCACCTTCCTAGAACTCGCCTACGGCTATCTTCCGCTGGTACTATTTGCTAGCCTAGCCCACTTTCTGCTGATGGGACTTTCAGAAGCCGGACACATTTTGCCAGTATTCCAAACCACGCTGGGGTTGCCTGCGCTGGCTGGCAGCTTAACCGCACATCCAGCCGTCATCGCATTTTTGCAGGGCACAGCCTTAATTTTTGGGGCTTTTCTTAGCGTCCTGCTCACCCAAAAAATTGGCCGTCAGTCCTGGTTAAAGCTAGCGCCGCAGCATGGCATGACCGTCGGGTTTACTCTGCTGCTTTGGCAGCTAATTGTGTGAGGCTATCAGCAGGAGACCTTAGGAGACCTTCACTGAATGTGGCTACCCAGTCCTGTCAGGTTCAGCTAATGCGCGGCTCAAGTGGTGATCGCCTAGTTGCGGCGTGGTTCAACCTTGGTTCCGCTAGGGTAACACTCTGAGCTGATTGACTGACAAAAGATTAGTCAGTCAATCAGGGTCTTGGCTTTGATTGATCTCAACAGCAGTCGCGGCTACCGCTTCGAGCCGATTGTGGACGGTGCCAATGCTGATCGGCGTATAAAATAGATCGCGAAACAGTTCGACGACTCCCCGATAGGAGCTATGGCAGATCAGCACCAAGCCTAGAATCAGCTGGTACAGCCAGCTTTTGGTCACCGGCAAATGAAGTAGCACCTCGTGATCTGCGGCTGACGGTGCAAATGACAAAGTATCACCCGGTTCTAAATCACGCCGATGAACGGGGGTTAATCTAATTCCTGAATGTCTTTCTGTAGCTGCTCTGCCTGCTGATCCATGACTTGGGCAGCACCGTTGGCTTTCTCAATACTCTCAACAGGCAGAGACTTTTCGGTTTCTGGCGATGGTTTGATTTGACTAAGCATTAGCACTGCGCCGCCCAAACATGCCACTAACAACCCGATCAAAGATAGTCCACGCATAGCTGTTTTTTTCTTGTACGAAGGACAAGTCCAGGAGTTGGCTAAATTAGGCAACCTACTTACTCAGTGGTCGCATGTTCCTAAAATACCCAAATTAGCTAGTTGATCCGTTTCGTTAGAAACACTCCGCTAGTTGCAATAGCGTAGACTTCGACTTCTTTGCGAGGAGTACTACTAATAAAAGTCGATTATTTACTCTGACGTGGTCTTCATCTAATTTGGCAACTTGAGGGGCTTTTTCTAAGGTTACTGGTGTATTTGGGGGTCGCGCTACTACTCGATCCCCATAATCTTGATACAATGGTAGGGTTTGCTTGGAGCATGTAGTCGGTTCCCCGTGTAACATTATGATCAACTAGCGAAAATAAAAAAACTAAAATATGGCTTTAGATCAACTTGAGGCATTCTTAAAGAAAATGCAGTCTGAACCTGCACTTAAAAATGAGGTACTCGCAACATCAACCGCCGATGATGTTGCGCGAATAGCGCTAAAGCTTGGGTTTGAATTTTCAGGTGATGAATTGTTGAGAATGTCAGGCAAGAAAGTTGGCGGGGTTACTGTTATAAAAAAAGCTACTCCTGGAGAGTACAATTAAATGCTTTTTGAATATTTGTTTGTTCAAGTGTAGGGAGAATAAACAAATATTTGTCTCAAATCAAAAGTAGCTTGACCCGAATTTAGAGAGCGAAAGTTCCGGAAATGGGTACTCTGAGCGGGAAGAGTACCTTCTCAATTCTGTGGTCAGCGATCGCCTTATTTCTCCGGAGCGATCGCTGATTCCAAATTTCCGTGCTTGGGACTCCACCACCCTTTTGCCGTATGGAAATAGACAGCCTCTTTATGCTTGGCTTGAGTTCGGGCTTTCATGTCCGAACACCGCAGCAGTTTTTTAGCCTCGCCGTCTTTCTCGTAGCTGTACTCTTCCATCGGCTTTTGGCAAACTGGACAGGGATGAGCGGTTAGATTTGCGGTAGCAGATTTTACCTTTGGCCCTTCGCTTTCTTTAGCGCGAGGCAGTTCCCATCGCTTGCTGAACTTTGAGTAGAACAGCACCACGTTTTCACAGCCACTTGTGCACTTAAGAAAGTATTTCTTTTGAACTTTAGGGCTAGGGACTTTCGCCATCGGTTTTTGACATTGAGGGCAGGGCGTTTTAG
>JBBQAC010000307.1:0-4626 GCA_038315915.1 Phormidesmidales cyanobacterium | reverse complement strand
GGCGATATCTATCCAGCCAAAGCTCACCTGCCGCAAAATCGCGCTGCCGGTCATAAAGTGTCGGGCAGCTAGCAGCTTTTGATAGTCGGCTTCCGGTAGCGGCTCACCCGTTTCATAATGCTTAGCCATGCCAAAGAGCGTGTCGCGGTCGTAGCACCAATTCTCCATAAACTGGCTGGGCAACTCCACGGCGTCCCACTCCACGTTGTTAATGCCAGCAGCGCCAGGATAGTCTACGCGGGTGAGCATATGCTGCAAGCCATGACCAAACTCATGGAAAAGCGTTTCCACCTCGCGGAAGGTCATCAAGCTGGGCTTGCCGTCTATCGGCGAAGACTGATTACACACTAAGTAGGCTACCGGCAGACGGATATCGCCAGCGTGGGTCTTAGCGCGTACAATACACTCGTCCATCCAGGCCCCGCCGCGTTTTTCCGTCGGGCGACTGTAAGGATCGAGGTAAAAATAGGCAATCTTTTCGTCATCCGCCGCATTTGTCACCTGAAAATAGCGCACGTCCGGGTGCCAAACGGGTGCTTGACCATCCGCCGCCGAAATCCTAATGCCAAACAGCCGCTCTGCTAGGCTGAACAGCCCTTCTAACACTCGGGGCAGCGGGAAATAAGGCCGCAGCGCTTCATCGTTCAGATCAAACTGACTCTCCCGCATACGCTCTGTCCAAAACGGGATATCCCACTGCTTTAGCGCCTCTGTTGAGTCACTTTCAGTGGTGGATTGCACCGCCTGGTGCGCCTGAGCAAATGCCTCAATTTCAGCCAGTTCGCGGCTGGCGGCTTCGTAGCTGGCTGAGCGCAGTTCTTCCATCAGCGATTCTACAGCAGCCACAGAAGGGGCCATTTTGCGGGCCAAACTCAGCTCTGCATAATTTTCAAAGCCCAATATTTCCGCCTGCTGCTGACGAAGCGCCAAAATTTTCTCAATCAGGGGCGCGTTGTCCAAATCGCCCGATGAAGCGCGAGTGACAAAGGCGCGGTAGAGTTGCTCCCGGCGATCGCGCCTTTTCGCATGACGCAAAAAAGGCACATAGCTAGGCATGTCCAGCGTGACCCGCCAGGGGCCAGCCTCAGCAGTCGCTGCTTCCGTGCCAGCTTCCCGAGCTGCTTGCGCCGTCAAACTCAGCAGGCTAGGCGGAAGTCCCGCCACGTCCTCGGGCTCAGTCAGCATCAGGTCAAAAGCATTGGTCGCATCCAACACGTGGTTAGAAAACTGAGTAGACAGTTCCGCTAAGGACTGTTGAATTTGGTTAAACGTCGCCTTCTGCTCACCCGAGAGTCCCACGCCCGAAAGCTCTGCGTCACGCAGATTCGCCTCGACAATGCGCTGCTGAGCCAGGGTTAAGCCCTGCCAACTGTCACTCTCTCGCAACCGCTTCAGCGCCTGGTAGAGGATCTGGCTCTGGCTGATTTGATTGGCAAACTGCACCAGGCTGGGCTGTACGCTTTCGTAGGCACTGCGTAGGGCCGGACTATTTTGCACGCCCATTAAATGGCTGACAATGCCCCAACTCCAGCCCAACCGTTCGGTAATAGCTGTCAGCGCATCCAGCTCTGCCCAGGTCGGAACCGCTTGCGGCAAAGACAGCTTAGCTTGCAAAGTTTCTTCTACCGATTGAAGCGCCTGAGTGAGTTCTTGCAAAAGCTGCTCAATACCGGGCACTACATGCTCGGCCTTAATCTCACTAAAAGGGGGAAGGCCGCTGCCGATCAGCAGGGGATTCCTTACATTTTGGCTGTCAGCAGGTGAAGAAACAACGCTTGTAGACATGTTGGATGGTTTGGGGTCTAAATACAGGGCAAAGGTGAATGAGGAGCCTCAATGCAACCTAACTCATAATCGTTATGAGTTGCATCAGGCTTCTATCATAAACTCAAACGGCAAGGGTTTGCATGGCGACCAAAGTCGCCATGCAAACCCTAATTTGAGCCAGGATCGGTATAGCCTTGAATGTTCTCCGGTCGGAGCGGACGGATAATCCGGCTGGCCTGCGAGATCAGACCGTCTGACCCTTTGACAACAACGAGATACTTGCCGTCGTTGAGCCGATTGCGGTAGGAAAGTGCGTCGCCACTACCCAGGCCAATGCCAACGCCCCCGCCTATGAAAAAGCCGCCCATTGCGCCTGCGCCTGCACCGAGCAAGCCGCCGATGATCTGATTGCCCAGTACCCCTGCCCAGGGAAAGGTGTCGAGGCCCGTAATGGCGTTGAAGCTAAAGCCGCCGACAAAGCCAAAAGGAATCGTCCAAATCATCAGGCGCTTGATCTGCTTTTTGGCTTCATCGTTGGGGTCGATCAGGCCGTATTCGTCGGCAGATTTGAAGCCTCGGCCCAGGATGGCCACTTTGTCCATGGTGATATTGGCCGACTCTAGAGCGGAATAGACTTCCTCTGCTTGGATGCGATCGCCCAACACAGCTACCAGATAGTTCATTTTCTTGCCTGCTCCTGCTCTTTGTAATGCGGTGTAGAAGGGGTGGTCGCAGCGCCGGGTCTAAAAAGGTGACTGTGGGTCGGGCTGTAGAGACGCGATCGCACGGCCTGTTCCCCTGTCTGTCGGTCTAGGCTGTCTGCTGCGGATCGCCGGTTCTCCAGCGCTGGCGACACGATATATAGTGTCGTTCGCACCAGTTTTTGCACCTCGCTAACTTCAGCCATCTGCGCTAGGGGCACCACCGTAATTTGCTCATCCGGCCAGCCTACCCGAAAACAGATAGCTACCGGTGTTTCTTCGGGGTAGTGCTCGAGCAATTGAGCCTGGGCGCTCTCCACATGGCGCGCACTCAGATAAAGGCAGAGACTGGCCCGGTGCGCTGCCAAAGAGGAAAGTTCTTCCGCCGCTGGCACCTGAGTTCGACCGCTAATCCGGGTCAAGATAATGCTTTGCACCTGCGCCGGAATTGTTAGCTCCACCTGGAGCTTGGCTGCTGCCGCCTGAAAAGCACTGATCCCAGGCACCACCTCAAAAGGAACATCGGCCTCACTTAGCTGCATCATTTGCTCATGAATCGCGCTGTACAAGCTTGGATCACCCGAATGCAAACGCACCACCGACTTCCCTGCCCGCACCCGCTCAACCATCAGCGGCACAATCTTCTCCAGGGTCATATTAGCCGTGGCTACTTTTTCGGCATCGGGCCGGGTCGCCGCGAGAATCTGCTGCGGTACCAGCGAATTGGCATACAGCAAAACATCTGCTTGCTGAATTAGTTTCAGCGCTTTAACCGTCAGCAGATCAGGATCGCCGGGGCCAGCGCCGACGATATAGACCGCCGCCGGAATGGCTTCACTAGCGGCTGTAGAGACTGACGAGCGGTGAGAATTCATGAAAACCTGCATAGGGTGAATCTGAAAAGTAAGGAGGGCTTTGCCCGCAGAGGATAAAGCTTCCTGAAAAGTTGATTTGAAATATTGATGTTTATCAATTCGCTATTATCATCGGCTAATTTTTGAAGAGTAAATAAAGGGATTCACAAAACTCAGAAGATGAGCCGAAAATCCGGCATCTTGTTATACAGATGCACCCTGATTCTGAGCCTCCCAGGTCTTTTGACCCGTGGGGCTTTTTCTTGTTTTTGGCGCGGTTGTCCTGGTCAGAGGCTATTCGACCGTCTGCTTCTCCGTCGGGTCAGGTCGGCGAGTCGAACTATGGGTGGTCGCGGCTACCGTATCAGGCAATCGCTTGCCAAGGCCATAAGTCCAAATTAGACCCAGCCAGCCTAGCGCGATGCCACCTAGACTGATCAGCTGGGCAATTCGCAGTGGCCCCAGCATCAGGCTGTCAGTGCGCAACCCTTCTATCCACAGCCGACCGGCACTGTAGGCAATCATGTAGACCAAGAACAACGTGCCGACGCGCAGCCGATTGGGCCGCTGCAAGCCCCAAAAAAACAGGCCCAGCAGCAGCGCAAATACGCCTAAGTTCCAAAGGGATTCGTATAGAAAAGTAGGATGGAAATATTCAAATTCTTTATATCCTGCCGGGCGGTTCGCCAGGGGAATGAATACTTTCCAGGGGAGATCGGTTGGCCGGCCAAACGCTTCGGAGTTGAAAAAATTGCCCCAGCGACCAATGGCCTGACCCAAAATCAAAGACGGTGCAACCAGATCGCTGAGCTGCCAAAAAGAAAGGCGGTTCAACCGGGCAAACAACCAGGCGGCAAAGGTGCCCCCAAGTACCGCCCCATGAATCGCAATCCCGCCTTTCCAAATGGCGAAGATATCAGCAGGACGATCCGCATAAGCTGGCCATTCAAACAAAACGTAATACAGCCGGGCGCAGGGAATCGCGGCAATCACCAGCCAGATCACCATATCGCCTACTTTTTCAGGATCGACGCCACGTTTTTTGGCGAGATACTGCGATAGCGTTACCCCAATCAGCACTGCCGATGCGATTAGCAAACCGTACCAGCGCAGGGTAAATGGGCCGAGCGTAAAGATCTCTGGCCCCGGAGACTGAAACCGGGCGACAACCGGCATGGCCCATCCAGCCGCTATCCACTCTGAGAAACCATTCATGGTGATACCTGGCGAAAAAAATTACTGTGCAGACGGTCTTAGCTTTCGACTTCTGCCATTTCGATAATCTCGCCGTCGAAGTCTTTTAC
>JBBQAC010000324.1:0-4106 GCA_038315915.1 Phormidesmidales cyanobacterium | reverse complement strand
GCTTGTGAGAGAAAAACTGCTGTGTCATTGGATAATCTGAGGGAGGATTATGGCTTATAGGATAAACGAAGACAAAAGCTGAGTACACAAGATACTCGCTAATAAGTGGCCTGAAGGCGGCTTAGTAAGTAGTCACCGGAGGCAATCGGAGGATATTTGGGCGGATTGTCTTCGCTTTGGCAGGTAGGCAGGCAGGTGATTTCGGCATCGGCATCAGGCTGACAGAAAAAGGCAATGGAGTAGCGATCATCCTTAACTTCGTCACCTTCGGGCAGCGCCACTCTGTGCTTGGTAGAACGAAAAACATCGTTGCTCCAACGCTGAGTAAGATCGCCCGTGTTGATTAACACTGCGCCGGGAATTGCTGGAGCCGCAACCCATTCCCCCTGAGCACTGAGCACTTCTAAACCGCCAACATTGTCTTGAAATAGGAGAGTCAGCGTCCCGTAGTCGGAGTGCGCGCCCGCCCGAATTTGGCCGGGTTTGGGCTGTGCTCCTAAGGGCGGATAGCGCAGCAGGCGGAGCGTGTAGCCGTGGGTTTGATGGCGCTCTACCAGGTAATCGGGCGGCATGGAAAGGGCGATCGCAAAGGCTCGAAAAACCCGCTCGGCCTCGACTGCGCAGACTTCAAAAAAATCAGTGACGGTCTGCTGAAATGCGTCATGACCAGTCGGCCAGCGGTTGAGTACCAGCGCCGGATTCTCAACAGCATCGGTTTTAGAGATCTCTTTCCCTACGTTGAAGGCTTCCTTAAGATCTCCCGGTTGGCTTTCGTCGAGCCGTTCGCGCTCCATGCCGACATAGCCCCGATTGCTGAATTCGTTTGCCCAGGCAACGGCCTGCTTTTCGGCCAGGGGCAAGTCGAAAAAGGCTCGGGATTGGTAGAAGGTGCGGGCGATCGCACCCTGCGAAATACCGTGATTTTTTAGATACAAAAAACCCACCTCATGGCAGGCTCTGAAAATATCTTTGGCCACCTGCTGCTGGGCCTGAAAGTCTTCAGAGGAAGGGTGATCAACTAGAAAAGGCGCAAAATCGATCAGCGGTATATCAATCAGCGTGCTAGCAGGCATAGAGCAACCTTTGCCGTAAAGAGAATGTTAATAATTCCATAAGCCTACCTTTACTTAAGCTCGTTTGTTTAGGAAGACTTGTAGCCAATTTGACTGCTACAGGGTTCATAGCGCAAACAGGTGTGAAATTGTGATCGATTTGATTGTGACGGGCGTAATCGACGGGCCGCTAGCGGGCGGGGTGCCCAAGGCTGTCGAATTTTACGTGGTCAACGACATTGCTGACCTGAGTATTTACGGCTTTGGCGCGGCGAATAACGGCGGCGGATCGGACGGGCAAGAATATACGTTCTCAGGGTCAGCGAGAGCCGGTGACTATCTCTACATCGCCAGCGAAACGGCGGGATTCACGAGTTTCTTTGGCTTTGCGCCGACAGGAACAGCGCGGGCAGCAAATATCAACGGCGACGATGCCATTGAGCTGTTTCAAAATGGCACTGTGGTCGATGTGTTTGGTCAGCCTGAGGTGGACGGCACCGGCCAGCCCTGGGACTATCAGGACGGCTGGGCCTACCGTCAGTCTGGCACTTCGGCAGAGAGCATGTTTGATCTCGGTCAGTGGACGTTTAGCGGGTCGGGCGCGCTAGATACGTCAGGTGAGAATGGCACTGCGGCTGTTCCTTTTCCGATAGGGACATTTGCGACCAATCTCCCCTCAGAAGATCCTGTCGGCGAAGGAGATTCCTCCTCGCTGACGTTGATCAGTAAGATTCAGGGTAACGGCACTGCCAGCCCGTTGGTCGGTACGGCTGTGACCGTTGAAGCAGTCGTTGTGGGCGATTTTCAGGGAGAAGATGGCTTGAGGGGTTTTTATCTGCAAGAGGAAGACGCCGAAGCAGATGGGGACGCAACAACTTCAGAGGGGCTGTTTGTATTTGATGAGGCTTTTGGTGTAGATGTGGCCGTCGGCGGGAAGGTAAGAGTCAGCGGTACGGTCAGTGAACGCTTTAACGCGCTAACCGCTTTAATCGACGTAACGGCGGTCGAGAGTGTGGGCACAGAGCCGCTACCGACCGCCGCTGAACTGAATTTTCCATTGGCTTCTCGTTCGGTACTGGAGTCCGTAGAAGGAATGCGGGTGACGATTCCCGATCCTTTGTTTGTGACGGAATATTTTAACTATGACCGGTTTGGAGAGATTCGCCTATCCAGTGATGGCCCTGGTAATGCGACAGGTACGGACGGTCGCCTGGATCAGTACACGCAGTTCAACGCACCGGATGTAGGAGGGTTCGCAGATTATCAGGCAGCGATCGCCCCTCGTCAAATCATCCTGGACGACGGCAGCACTCGCCAGAATCCGAGTTTGCTGATATTTGGGCGCGGCGGACAGCCTTTGAGCGCGACAAATCCGCTACGAGGCGGCGACACAGTCACAGGTCTCACGGGCGTCCTCAGCTACGACTTCAACAGCTATCGCATTCAGACCAACCAGGGCGTTGACTTTCAGCCGACGAATCCGCGTCCGGAGGCACCGACTAACGTAGACGGATCGCTCAAGCTCGCTAGCCTGAACGTGCTGAACTTTTTTACCACCCTAGACGAGTCTGGAAATCCTGGCAGCGGCCCGAGTAATTTGCCGCCCCGTGGAGCCAATAACAGCGCTGAATTTGACCGTCAGCTAGAGAAGCTAGTGACGGTACTAGAGACGATGGACGCTGATATTGTCGGCTTAATAGAGCTGGAGAATGAATTTGCTGATACCAATGGCGACGGTCGATTTGCGATTGGTACCTTGGTGGAGGCGCTTAACAACAGAATGGGCGCAGGCACCTATACTTTTGTTGATCCGGGCCAGTCTTTTGTCGATACGGGCGATGCGATTTCGGTTGGGGCAATTTATAAAACAGCGACTGTGAGAGTTGCCGATGGAACAACGATTGAAACACTGACCGATAGCGATTTATCGGCGCTAGGACTGAGCGGCCCGCTGTTCGATGGCTCCAGTACCAACCGGGCCTCGCTGGCTGTCACTTTTGAAGAAATTGGCAGCGGCGGCACCTTCACGCTCGCTGTCAATCATTTGAAGTCCAAAGGGGGAAATGGCACTGGCGATAATGCCGATATCGGTGACGGGCAGGGTAACTTTAACGGGACTCGGGTGCGGGGGGCTGAGGCGATCGCCACTTGGCTCCAAACCGACCCTACCGGCAGCAGTGATGCAGACTTTTTGATCGTTGGCGATCTCAACGCCTACGCGCAGGAAGATCCTATCATTGCGTTACAAAACGATGGCTACACGGATTTGGCCGCACAGTTCTTAGGCGACAGTGCTTACTCTTTTGCCTTCGACGGGCAGCTAGGAACGCTGGACTACGCCCTGGCAAACGAATCTCTCCGCCCGCAGGTCACTGGCACAACCGAATGGCATATCAACGCCGATGAGCCCGACGCGATTGACTATAATCTGGATTTTGGCCGGGACGATTCGCTCTTTGATGGGCGATCGCCCTTTCGCACTTCCGACCACGATCCGGTCATAATCGGCTTGGACTTGTCGATGTCCCAGTGATCACTTGATCGGCAATGTCTTGCAGTTAGTAATGGGTGCCGGTTGTTCGGTGATGAACGGCGGTTTTGGCGTTGTTGTCGATCACTTCGCCGCCGCTGACGGTGGCATAGATTACCCAATGGTCGCCGCAGTCCATGCGGTTTTTGACCTGGCATTCGAGATAGGCGATCGCCCCTTCCAACACAATCTGCCCGTCCTCCGTCTCCCGCGTCTCAACGCCTTCAAACCGATCTTCTCCCGGCGCAAAAGGCTTCAAAAAGTGCTTCATTGGCCCTAAGTGCTTCCCTTCTGCCAGAATGTTCAGCACAAAGTCAGAGCCCGAATACATTAGCCCTTCAACGGCACGGTCTTTGGCCACCGCGACCGTAAAGCCGGGGGGTGTAAAGGTGGCTTGTGCAACCCAGGAAGCCAGCATCGCGCCGCTGATATCGCCCTGCTTCGCGGTGACAATGCACATGGAGCCAACTAACCGCCCGATCGCTTTCTCTACCGACGAGGCCGCGACGCGCGGAGCCTTGGCC
>JBBQAC010000069.1:0-17359 GCA_038315915.1 Phormidesmidales cyanobacterium | reverse complement strand
GTCTCCGGCATTTGCACTCACGTCGCCGCTAAGGTCGCTAGTCATACGCTTCGTATTCTGCTAAGACAGCACTTTGGCATTGATGTGCTCACTTTTGAGCAGCACCCTGTCCGAAACAGATTTACACTCACATAAGACGTTCTTTTAAAGTTTTGACAGGACACAATCAAAAGATGAGAATATTCCGACCGATTGCGGGTTTTGCTCTGGTAGTTATTGTGATTTTGGTCGGCTTTGCCCAGGTGGCGCAGTGGTCAGTGCTGCTGTTTGGCGCTTTGTATACTGCGGCCTATATGAACGGCAAATGGTCTGTGTGGCGGGGCTTAGTTGAGCAACGCGATGGCGAAGCCTTCCAAGGGAATCGCAATTTCTACCAATCCCTACTGGCAACCTACGCCATAGAAACCATCATTGTATTTGCCCTGTATTGGCTAGGGCGAGGCACAGCGGGGCTGCTGTAGTTGCGGTTCAATCGGTCTCCTTGGCAACCGTCTTTTTTGCCCGATGCAACACCTGCTCTTGATGATGCAGGGTCGTCATCGCCACTTCCCAAGGAAAAGTAAATGACTGGAACGATTCCGGTGAGATTTTGTCGATGTCCAAATCGACCACAACCTGCCGCAAAATCGAAAATAGCTTTTGCCTGAGCGCCTGTAGCTCCTGGAAAGTAGTCGCCTGCTCGACCTCTGCAATCACCGCCAGAATCTCCAGATTGTAATCGTCGGCCCGGTTTTTTTGGCGACCGATCAGCCACAGACGAAACTGCCAGAGGCCCGAAGCGGCCAAAATACTCAACGATAGGAAAAATCCCATCGGCTCCGCGTATTCGACAAAAAACGGGGGTCTGTCCTGGGTGTAGTAAGCTCTGGCCCCAGCGTGCAGCGGAAATCCCAAATTTTGACTGGCATCTGGAGATTGAATACTGGCCGCTCGTGGGTTGATGGCGATCAGTTCATTGCGGTGTTCGTACAGTATTTGGGTGATGGTCTTAACGATTTCAGGATTGACCTTCTCGTTTGCTACCAGCAGGGCACTTACTGCGATCACGGGCAGGTCTTCTGGTGGTACGGGCTGGCTGCCGTCATAGCTGCCCTGGGGAATGACGGTCGACTCCAGATAGGGCTGGCTGAGCTGCAAGGCACCAATTTGCTCAATGGGCACTAAGTCAAATTGGGCCGTTTTGAGCAGGTTGGCGATCGCCGGATTGCCCAATCCGATAATCCGAAAAAGGACATCGGCCTCGCCTTTTTGCAGCGCCTGATAAGCGTCGTCTGGGGCCATTGGCTGAGCGCTGAAGTCTTGAGGCGAAAGGCCGTAGTGGCTCACTAACGGCCAGAATAATTCGTAGGAGCCGCTGCCAGTGGGCATCAGGGCGACTCTCTTCCCCCTGATGTCGGCCATGCTTTTAACGTTGGCCGCTTTGCTGGCGATCAGATGAAACAGTTCGGGGTAGAGCTGGGCGACGGCCTGGACGGCTGGTTGGACGGGGGTGTCACTTTGAACGAGGGCGAGGTCAACATCTCTGATTTGAACGCTGGCCATGTTCTGGCTAGAGCCGGGAGAGGCAATGACTTCGATGTGAATGTTGGGAGCGTGTTTTTGGGTGACCTGGGCGATCGCTTCGCCAAACGCATAGTACTCGCCCGTCTCTCCGCCGGTCGCTAGCCGTACCGTATAGATTTGCTGACGCGATCGCACCAGCAGCCCCGCACAAACAACCGTCGCCACTACGCTCAGCCCAATCAGGGTGAACTGAAATGCTCGTCCTCCAGATCGTTGTCCCTTGCCTGACGATTTCATCGGCCTTCGTTTGACTGCTTATGCGTTTCTCCTGCCCGTTAGCGTAGCAGGGGAATGGCTTTACCGAGCAGGTAGCGTCAGGGTAAAGGCGGTCTGTCCTTTAGGCGTATTGTCGAGGCGCAGTTCACCGCTGTGTGCTCGAGCAATCTCGCGCGCCAGGCTCAGACCCAGACCAAAGCCCTCGCGTTTGCGGTTGCGAGAAAGGTCGCCCCGATAAAAGCGGTCAAAAATGCGATCGCGATCTTCTAATGAAATCGTTCTCGATGCGTTGGCGATCGTAATGCGTACTTTGTTCGCCTGTGCGCGACCGGTGATCGACAGCCATCGCACCGCCGATTTTTCGGGCAGATTGTACTTGATGGCATTGTCGATCAGGTTTTGCAGGATCTGGGTAAGAAGATGGCGATCGCCCTGCACCCATAAGTTTTGATCTAAATCCACTTTGAGCAACAGATCCGGCGCTAATAGTTCAATATCTTCGACCAGCACGCCCAGAATCTCCGCCAGATTCACCTGATCCCGCCGGAAGCTCATTTGCCCAGCGTCGGCCAGCGACAGCAGCAGCAATTTGCGGACAATCACCCCAAGCCGGGACACCTCGTCCATCAGGTTGCTCAAACTCTGCTGCAACGTTGAACCGGGCTCGGCCTGCTGCACGGCCAGTTCTAGCTCACCGCGTAAAATCGCCAACGGCGTTTTCAGCTCATGCGCCGCATCCCCACTAAACCGAGAAGACTGCTTAAAGCTGCGCTCTAACCGCGTCATCATTTGATTAAATACTTCAATGAGTTCGACAAATTCCACATCCGCGCCGCCGATGGGCACCCGCTGATTCAATCCGGTGACGGTAACTTGCTGAATCACGCTAGTGAGCTTGCGCACGGGCTGTAAGGCACTACCTGAGAGCACCCAGGCACCCGCAGCAATCATTAGGAGGGTGCTCGGAATGGCAACCAGGAAGATATTGCGAATGACGGCCATGTCCTGGTCGATGGTTTGGAGACTGACGGCGATCGCGCCTCGCCCCACTTCAGAACTGACAATCCCAATTCGCCAGCTTCCGGTTGCCGTATTGCGTGTTGAGACCTGAGTCGCTCTATTGCCGGAGGTTGGATTAGTCGTCGCCTCTGGCTCTGTCGTTTTCTCAGCGAGATCTTCAGCCACCGTAGAGAGCAGCAGATCCACGGCTAAGGTGACATTGCCTAACCTGGCTTCACTCACCGAATAGTAAAGCGTCCGCCCTTTTTCATCCACTGCCAAAAAGGTAATCGGCGTATCCACCTGGGTTTTTAGTTCGCGCGGCAACTCATCCCCAAAGCTTTGCCACCACTCGGATGATCGGCGCGGGGCCATTCTCTGTAGCTGCGCATCCAGCTTGGCATCCAGGGTCAGTAGCTTGTTGAAGTAGATCAGCCGCCACGCCACCAGCCCAAAGCTCACCAGCGCCCCACCCGCCAGTGCCACCGACAGCAGCGCAATCCGTAAGCGAAAAGACCCCAGCTTCACCTAACTCCTCTCCAGCGTATTTTCGTTGCGGCTGTCATGGCTTAGCAGGAATCACCTGAATCAGTCCTTTCAGAAAGGCAGCCTCATAAGTGAGTATGGGCAGATCCTCACGTTCTGATTGGGCCATAAGCATTTGGTCAAAGCGATCGCGGTGAGCAATAGGTAAGTTTCCAGCTCTGAGCGCGTGCGCAGTACTGATACTCAGCTCAACAAATTCCGCTTTGTTTAACGTTTCGGAATACGCGCTAACAAGCTGTTCGGCTTCAGGGAGCTTGCCAATCCGATGCTTTGTAGAAATCTCCCAAGCGGAGGCACTGCTAACATATATGCGGTGATCAGAATTGCGAATAATATCTCTACAATCATCGTCTAGTTTTGGATCGTCGAACAGCCACCACAGCAAGATATGAGTATCCAAAAGGTAGCTTATTCCCATTGCTAAAGTTCCGCTTCAGGAAGTGGTTCAAAAAAAGCGTCACCGAGCTGCCCAGAGAGCAGGCCAGGAGTACGGGGCTGCTGCCGTTCCGTTCCTAAACCCAAACGAAAGTAGTAAATCAAGTCGTAGATCTCGACAAGTTTTTCTTCCGGAATTTCTTGTAATTCTTGAATAATTTTTTGAATTAGCATAAGCCCACCGCTCGCTCAACTTGAACTCTACACATATGATCAGGTAATCAGATTATAGACACTAGAGATTTCCTCAAGCTGTAGCCGTCTTGCTTCAGATAGCTGTCGTAGCTTAGTTAGGATCGCTTCTTCCTGCTGCCACTGACCAATAGAAACAATCTGAGAAGCGGCAACTTCAACTGTTACGCCAGCCACGTCGAACCCTTCCAGGCTGTAACCGTCTTCTTGCCCATCGGGCATAGAATAGTGCTCTACGACCGTTGCCACTTCTCCTCGCTTCAGGCAATGTTCAGGTAAATCCTCAGCCAGGGCAACCTGAAAAAATAAAGAATATTGAGTTTCCATTAGTTCACCCGTTCCCATCTAAAACGATCAAGAAGCTCCGTGCATCAATTATGACAGTGTCAAAATGGGTTTGCAGCACTAGCAGATCATCATCGCCTGTAATGATATAGCTGGCATTGCCGCTGCGAGCAAGGTTCAGAAATTTGTCATCTTTGGGATCTCGACAAACTTTTAGGTTCTCGGATACTTCGACGGGCGTTGCCCTATTCACAAAAGACGCTAAAAACTCGGCACGCTCCTCACTGGTCAAATATTTATCAAACTTTCGGCGGCTGATCACCTCAGCAAGCTCTTCAACTGTCTCTGCCGAAATCAAAATGACCGCACTGCGAGTCAGAGCAAGCTTTAAAGCCCTTCCTGGCACCGAATTGCTGAAGAGTAGAGCACTGATTAGAATATTCGTGTCAAATATGCAGCGCATATCGCCTACCGCTCAGCCAACATAGACTCTAGAAGCTCTGGCGTAAGCCCCCTTTCTTGTGCTTTACGGCTAACTTCGTCTATTACTTCCGCCAAGGGTCGGGGCTCTCTTATCAATTCTCTTAGCCTCAGAGCGATCAGTAAATCGAATTTGCGACGATCTACTTCTGATGAGGCTTCGTAAGCATTAGCCGTAGTGCTGTCTACACGAACCGTGATTGTACGAGTTTTCATCGAACGCCTCTTCCTACAACTTTAATTTTCATTTTAGGCGATGCTAATCGTCTATTCTGCCTGCCGGAATCGGTAGCCTACGCCTCGGACGCTTTCAATCCAGCGTTCTTGACCTTCTATGTCAATTTTTTTGCGCAGCCGCTGAATGCACACGTCTACCACGTTGGTGCTGGGGTTGAAGTCGTAGCCCCAGACGTGCTCCAGCATTTGGGTGCGGGTGAAGACTCTGCCAGGCGATCGCATCAAATACTCCAGCAGATTGAACTCCCGCGTCGTTAGCTCCACCGTTTGCTGATTATCCTGGTTGCAGCAGATCACCGTGCGGGTAATGCGATCCAGTTTAAACGGCCCCACCGTCATCAGGTTTTGCCCTTCACCCGCACTGCGACGCACCACCGCATACATTCGCGCTACCAGCTCTTCGACAAAGAAAGGCTTGGCGATATAGTCATCTGCCCCTAAGTTCAGCCCTTGCAGGCGATCGTCCAACTCGTTGCGAGCCGTGAGCAATATCACCGGCGTATTGCGTCCTAGCTGCCGCAGGTGCTTGAGGATAAACAGCCCATCTTTTCCCGGCATCATAATGTCGAGCAGGATGACGTCGTATTCGTTCGCGGTGGCTTTTTCGTAAGCCAGGTCGCCATGATCGCAATAGTCCACCACAAACCCATGCTCTTTTAGTCCCACCTGTACAAAGCTGGCAATCTTTGGCTCATCTTCTACAAACAGAACGTGCATTGGCAATCGATCCTTCCGATTCTGAGTTTATAAATAAATATTAAAAATATTAAAGTAATGCCCACCGTCAGGCGCTTTAACTCCCTATTTTAGGATCGTTTTCTGAGAATTATTACAAAAATGTAACCAAAAACCAGGGAAACTGTTAATTTTTCCCTTTTCTAATGAAAACCACCGATGGCATCCCGCGCTTTCAAGCAAAGTCAGCGCAGCACTGTCCATCAATTTTCACTTGTAACCTAGAAGAGAACTATGCGTTTTTCCGTTTCCACTCAATCCCTCAAAAAGTTTGCCGGCGTTGCCGCTGCCCTGCTGATTCTTCCAGTCGCGGTATCTTGTGCGGGTGATCCTGTTGAAGATGTCACTGTCGAAGATACTTCTGAAATGCCCGAAGGCGACACCGCCGCTGAGCCTGCCGCCACTGGCGAAACCATTGTAGATGTTGCTGCTGCCAACGGCTCTTTCAATACGTTGGTCGCTGCTATCCAGGCCGCTGGTTTGGAAGAAACGCTCAGATCCGAAGGCCCTTACACCGTATTTGCCCCTACCGATGAAGCGTTCGCCGCGCTGCCCGAAGGGGTTCTTGATCAGTTGCTCTTGCCTGAAAACAAGGAAGCACTGACCGAAATTCTCACTTACCACGTCGTTGAAGGCGCTGTCCCCTCGTCTGAGATTGAAAGCGGCGCAGTCCCCACTGTCGAAGGTGGAGATTTGAATGTTGCTGTAGATGCCAGCGGTGTCATGCTGAACGATACAGCGACCGTTGTCCAGCCCGATGTTGCTGCTGATAATGGGGTTATTCACGTAATAGACAGCGTTTTACTGCCTCCTACGTTTGATCCTGCCAGCCTGAGCTAGGTTGCCGGTTCACAGCGACTGAGCTTACAGCGCTTATAGATTAAGAAGGCCGCTAGAGAAGATGTTTCTCAGCGGCCTTCTGCTATGTTTTAGACTATCTCTTTATAAGCTGCTATGACCCTCCTGCTGCGTACGCCTCTACATTCACTCTGCCTTCAGCAACAAGCCAGAATGACCGGTTTCTCGGGATGGGAAATGCCGGTGCAGTTCAGCGGGATTTTGCAAGAGCACCAGGCGGTTCGCCAGGAGGCCGGAGCCTTTGATATCTCCCACATGGGTAAATTTGTGCTTACTGGCGCAGAGGTCATTGCCGCTCTACAGCGGATTGTCCCTTCCGATCTGGCCCGACTAACGCCGGGAAAGGCTCAGTATACGGTTTTGCTCAATGAGCAGGGGGGTGTTATCGACGATCTCATTGTTTATCATCACGGGCAGGTTAGCGGTCAGCAAAAAGTGACCCTGATTGTGAATGCAGGGACAACCGAGAAAGATAAAATCTGGCTGCAAAAGCATTTGCCTGAGACTGTGCATTTACAAGATCTTTCGCTAGAACAGGCGCTAATTGCCGTCCAGGGGCCAGCCGCCACCGCCCGCCTTCAGCAGCTTTGCCCCAGCGAAGATCTTCAGTCCGTTCCTCGCTACGGCCATCTCACAGGTGAGCTATTAGGCCAGCCAGCCTTTTTTGCCAGAACCGGCTATACCGGCGAAGATGGCTTTGAAGTGATGGTGCCTGCCGCTGCTGCTACTGCTGCTTGGAAAGGTCTGATGGACTTGGGCGTAGTTCCTTGCGGACTAGGCGCACGCGATACGCTCAGGCTAGAGGCGTCCATGGCCCTTTATGGCCAGGATATCAGCGATACAACTACGCCCCTGGAAGCAGGCTTGGGCTGGCTAGTGCACTGGGACAAACCCGCTGACTTCATCGGTCGCGCCGTCCTGGAGCAGCAAAAGGCAGAAGGCTTAGAGCACAAACTGGTGGGCCTGACTTTAGCAGGTCGCAATATTGCTCGCCACGACTACCCTATTCTCAGCCAGGGCAAACCGGTCGGTACGGTTACCAGCGGCACCCTCTCACCCACGCTGGGTTACCCAATCGCACTAGGCTACGTTCCGCCTGCGCTAGCGAAAGTAGGCCAAACTTTGGAAATCGCTATCCGCAATAAAACTTTCCCGGCCACCGTTGTAAAACGACCCTTTTATAAAGTATGAAGGATGAGCGATGAAGTCAAAAACGGATTTAAATTCATCGTTTATCCTGCATCCTTCGCCGTTTCAATACGTCTTTCGTAAAATGATTCCTAGAGCCACCCACCATGCCATTTGAATACCCTGAAGACCTGCTATACCTGGATAGCCACGAGTATGCCCGCGTTGACGAGGAAGAAAAAATTGTGACGGTGGGCATTACTGCATTCGCCGTGGATCAGATGGGCGATGTCGTTTTTTTAGAGCTGCCTGAGATTGGTGACCTGGTCGAAAAAGGCGAAAACTTTGGCACAATTGAGTCGGTCAAGGCTGTAGAAGATCTAAAGTCGCCGGTCAGCGGGGCTGTGCTGGAACGCAACGACACACTGCTCGAATCGCCTGAGGATATCTCCAACGATCCCTTTGGAGAGGCTTGGCTGATCAAGATAAAGGCGGATGATCTCTCAGATCTCGATGAGGCAATGTCTGCCGCAGAGTATGAGGAGCAGGTCGAAGGGAGCTAGCGATCGCTCTCATTCACCGGTTCTATGAGTATTTGTTGACTTGGGTGTTCGTTGCTATAGATAGCAGTGAACCGCTTTTTGTTACACAATATTAGTTCACTCTGCTTGATAAGTCCGCCCGCAGGGGTTGGGCGATCGCCTCTTTACTCCCTCTAATATGTCATACGATCAAATCGCTCCCTCCCCTGAAGTTCTCTCTCCAACCGCTAAAACCGTAGCCAGCGTGGGGTCCAGCCGCGCCCTCTGGACAGATAGTCTGAGCGCTGATCGATTTGCCGACCGCCACCTCGGCCCAACTGCCCAAGACATTGAAAAAATGCTTGCAGTGCTTGGCTTTGACAGCTTAGAAGCGCTCATGGCCGATGCGGTTCCGGCAGGTATTCGCCTAGAGAAGCCTTTAGATATAGAAGCGGGACTGAGCGAGGCGGCGGCACTGGAGAAAATTGGCGAGATTGCGGCACAAAACCAGGTATACCGCAGCTACATCGGCATGGGCTACTCTGGCTGCATCACGCCGCCCGTGATTCAGCGCAATATTTTAGAAAATCCGGGCTGGTATACCCAGTACACGCCCTACCAGCCCGAGATTTCGCAGGGACGATTGGAAGCGCTGCTCAACTATCAGACGATGGTGAGCGACCTGACCGGGTTGGAAATTGCTAACGCTTCCCTGCTTGATGAAGGCACCGCCGCCGCCGAAGCGATGAGCATGAGCTACGGTCTGTGCAAAAACAAAGAAGCTAAGGCAGCGCAGCGATTTTGGGTGTCCTCCGCTTGCCATCCGCAGACGATTGAGGTGATTAAGACG
This sequence comes from Phormidesmidales cyanobacterium, assembly GCA_038315915.1. Classification (GTDB taxonomy): domain Bacteria; phylum Cyanobacteriota; class Cyanobacteriia; order Phormidesmidales; family Phormidesmidaceae; genus Phormidesmis. Next base: position 8,314 of record JBBQAC010000069.1, on the reverse strand, counting down.
CGATCGCACCCCCTCAACATAGAAGTCATCGTCGGCGACCACAGAGAAATCAATCTGGCCGAAAACGGCCCCTTCTTCGGCGCTCTGCTTCAGTACCCGGCCACCGACGGCGCAATTTTTGACTATGCAGACTTCATCGAGCAGGCCCATGCAGCGGGCACCCTGGTCACCGTCGCTGCCGATCTGCTCAGCCTCACACTACTAAAAGCGCCTGGTGATTTTGGTGCAGATATTGCCGTTGGTAACACTCAGCGACTTGGCGTGCCCTTAGGCTACGGTGGCCCCCACGCCGCTTATTTTGCCACCCGACAGGACTATGCCCGCAAGCTTCCCGGTCGCTTGGTCGGCCTTTCCAAAGACAGCAAAGGCACACCCGCCCTGCGACTAGCGCTGCAAACCCGCGAGCAGCATATCCGCCGCGACTCCGCCACCAGCAATATCTGTACAGCTCAGGTACTCCTAGCCATTATCGCCAGTAGTTATGCGGTGTATCATGGCCCCGCCGGACTCAAAGGTATAGCCAATCGGGTTCAGCAGCTCACGACAGCACTGGCGGATGGTCTACGTCAATTGGGCTATCGCTTGGGCAGCGAGCCGGTTTTCGACACGCTAACGGTCGCCACAGGCGAAGAAACCGCTAATATTATCGCCCGAGCCGCTGAACGCCAGATCAATCTGCGCGTTGACCCTGTTCAAACCGACCGGTCGCAGCAGTCTTGTAACGCCAGCCTCGGCATCGCTTTGGATGAAACCACGGGACTGGAGCAAGTGGCTGAGCTGCTGGCGATATTTGCCGGTGACAAGGCTGTTCCGAGCCTGGAATCTTTGAGCCCGGAGCCTTTGCCAGAATCGCTCAAACGCACGTCGAGCTATCTCACGCACCCGGTCTTTAACCAGTACCACAGCGAAACTGAGCTGCTGCGCTATCTATACAGCTTGCAGAGCAAAGATCTCTCCTTGGCCAACGCCATGATCCCGCTGGGGTCTTGCACCATGAAGCTGAATGCGACTGCCGAAATGGTGCCGATTAGCTGGCCGCAGTTCGCCCAGATTCATCCTTTTGCGCCACAGTCTCAAACGCGAGGCTATCAGACCCTCTTCACTCAGCTAGAGGGCTGGCTGGCTGAGATTACTGGCTTTGCAGGCATTTCGCTTCAGCCTAACGCGGGCTCTCAGGGCGAATATGCCGGTTTGCTGGTGATTCGTCAGTATCACGATTCGCGCGGCGAAGCCCACCGCAATGTTTGCCTGATTCCTCAGTCTGCGCACGGTACAAATCCGGCCAGCGCGGTCATGGCGGGGATGAAGGTCGTCGCTGTGAAGTGTGATGACGATGGCAATATTGATGTGGCCGACCTGAAGGCGAAGGCCGAGAAACATGCGGATAATCTCGCGGCGCTGATGGTGACCTATCCTTCTACTCACGGCGTGTTTGAAGAGAGTATCAAGACGGTGTGTGAAACGGTGCACCGTCACGGCGGTCAGGTCTATATGGACGGGGCGAATATGAACGCTCAGGTCGGCCTGTGCAGTCCCGGCGATATTGGCGCGGATGTGTGCCATCTCAACTTGCATAAGACTTTTTGTATTCCTCACGGCGGCGGTGGCCCAGGCGTCGGCCCGATTGGGGTGGCAGCTCATTTGGTGCCCTTTTTACCCGGTCATGCGCTGGTGACGACAGGCGGAGAGCAGGCGATTGGCGCTGTTGCGGCTGCGCCCTGGGGCAGCGCCAGCATTTTGCCGATTTCCTGGATGTATATTCAGATGATGGGCGGTGAAGGGCTCAAGCTGGCGAGCGAAGTGGCGATTTTGAGCGCAAACTATATTGCTAAGCGCCTGGAAGGGCACTACGACATTTTGTACAAAGGGGCTAGCGGTCTGGTGGCCCACGAGTGCATTGTGGATTTGCGAGGGTTCAAAAAAACTGCGAATGTCAATGTCGATGATATTGCCAAGCGCCTGATCGACTACGGCTTCCACCCGCCGACAATGTCCTGGCCGGTGGCCGGTACGATCATGGTGGAGCCGACTGAGAGCGAAGCGCTGGGCGAACTGGATCGCTTTTGTGACGCGATGATTGCAATTCGCGGTGAAGTTAAAGAGATTGAGTCGCAGGCGATCGCCCCCGAAGACAGCCCCCTATTCCACGCCCCTCACACAACTGCCGATCTGGTAGAAGAGTGGAATCGGCCCTACAGCCGCGAGCAGGCTGTGTTCCCTACCCAGTGGACACGCGATCGCAAGTTCTGGCCTACCGTCAATCGGATTGATCAGGCGTTTGGCGATCGCAATCTCATTTGCACCTGTCCGTCTATGGACGAATTTACGGAAGATTAAATATGACTCTCCCCGCTCAGGATACCTGGCAAACTCCCCCTGAGCCAATCGCGGCGATGCTCGACGCCCCCCGACTCCCAGCGGTGGCCTTTTCTCCAGACGCAGAGTGGATTGTCGAATTCGTCCAGGCTGAGCTGCCGCCGATAGAAGAACTAGCCGCGCCGTCGGTAGCGATCGCCGGATTCCAGCTCAATCCACAAACCTGGGGGCCAGCCAAACCGGGCTACTACCGGGCGATCGCTGTCCGTCGTCGCGGTGAGAAAACTGCTAAGCCAGTAGAACTGCCGCCCGATGCCCGCATTCGAGACATCGACTGGTCAGACTGTGGCCGCTATCTCTCTTTTACCCACACCCAGCTTTCTGAGACCCTGACAGATCGTAAAAGGGGCATCAGCCTGTGGGTTCTCGATCTGGAAAAAGCCCAGGCGCGGGCACTCACTGGCCCGATTCTCAACGAGATCTGCGGTAGCGCCACCCATTGGCTCCCAGATAACAGCCTGATTTGCAAAGTTCGAGTTGAGACTACGCCGCCGCCAATTGCACCTGTACTGCCGGTCGGCCCGATTGTCGAGGAAAATCTGGGCCGTACTGCGCCTGCTCGCACCTATACCAATCTGCTCCAGACACCCCATGACGAGCGACTGCTGGAGTACTATCTCGCTTCACGGCTGGTGCGCGTTAGCCTCACAGGTGAACAAACGCCGATTACCGGCACGGATCTATTCAAAGGATTCTCTCCCTCTCCCGATGGTCAGTGGATAAAAGCTGTCGTCACGCATCGGCCCTTTTCCTATCAGGTGCCGCTCTCTCGCTTTCCTAGCCGCACCGACATTCTTAACTTGCAGGGCGATCGCGTCTACACGGTCGCCGATCTGCCGTTAGCCGAAGAGATTCCGATCAACTTTGATTCGGTGAGAGACGGACGGCGCATGATTAGCTGGCGCACCGATAAGCCTGCGACGCTCTACTGGGTGGAGGCCGTGGACGGTGGCGATGCGCGAGTGGAGAGTGACTATCGCGATCGCCTCTACACCCTCTCTGCCCCTTTTACCGATGCGCCCGCCCTACTATGGCAATCTACCCTCCGTTTTAATACGGTGGTCTGGGGAAATGGAGTAACTGCGATCGCCTACGAAGCCTTTTACAACACCCGTCAGGTACGCACCTGGCGGCTCTCCCCCGACACCCCGGCAGATCCTGTTCTCCTGGAAGAACGCAACTTTCAAGATGCCTATAGCGATCCGGGTGAGCCGGTGACTACGAGAGGTCAGTACAACTGGCCGACGCTGTTGATTTCAGCCGAAGGCGACATTTATCTCAAGGGGAAAGGGGCTTCTGCGGAAGGGGTTTGTCCATTTCTAGACCGGTTTAATTTGAGTACTGGAGAAAAGGAAAGGCTGTGGCGATCGCCCGAAAACACCTTCTCCAGAGTTCAAAAAGTGCTCGACCCAGCCGCCAAGCAGTTCATCATCCGCCGCGAGACCAAAACCGAACCCGGCAACTACTGGCTACACGACAGCGGCGAAGAAACCGCGCTCACCTACTTCAGCGACCCGCTCCCCTGGTACAAAACCATTCATAAAGAGATCGTTCGCTATCCCCGTGCCGATGGGTTAGAACTCTCAGCGACTCTGTACCTGCCGCCCGGTCATGACCTGGAGCAGGACGGCCCGCTACCGACGCTGCTGTGGGTTTACCCTGAAGAACATAAAAGCCGCCAAACCGCTAGCCAAATCACCCGCTCAGAAAATACCTTTGGCCGACCTAGTCGCGCGTCGGTGATGTTTTTACTCACTCAGGGCTACGCGCTGCTGTCTGGCCCAACCATGCCGATTATTGGCGAGGGAGAGGCTGAACCGAATGACACCTATTTGGAACAGCTCATTTCTAGTGCGGCGGCGGCGGTGGACTATTTGGTAGAGAGAGGAGTGAGCGATCGCCCCCACATCGCCATCGGTGGTCACTCCTACGGTGCATTTACCACTGCCAACCTGCTCGCCCACAGCGATCTCTTCTGCGCCGGGATTGCCCGCAGCGGAGCCTACAACCGCAGCCTTACCCCCTTTGGCTTTCAGGGCGAGCAGCGCAATTTCTGGGATGCCACCGACACCTACAACCGCATGTCCCCCTTCGTCAGCGCCGACAAAATCAACCATCCCCTGCTGCTCATTCACGGCGCAGCCGACAACAATGCAGGCACCTATCCCATTCAAACGGAGCGTCTGTACGAAGCGATTAAGGGGCTAGGGGGCACCGCGCGCTGGGTGAGCCTGCCTTATGAAGAGCACGGCTACCGCTCGCGCGAGGCGGTTGGCCATGTGCTGTGGGAGATGGTGCAATGGCTAAATACTTATGTCAAATGCGACAACAGCAAAACCACCGACTTAACGATGGGCTAGTCCGACTGCCGCTGAGATATTCTTCAGCTTATGTTCCTTCAGCTTGCCTACCAGACCCTCTAAAATTCCCTTAACCATGGTTGGGCCTTCATATACCCAGCCAGTATAGGTTTGTAGTAAGGACGCGCCCGCCGTAATTTTTTCCCAGGCGTCATCGGCGGTAAAAATGCCCCCCACGCCAACAATCGGCAGCGTTCCCTGAGTTTGTTCGTAGATCAACCGAATCACTTCTGTTGAACGCTGAGTGACGGGTCTGCCGCTGATACCGCCCGCCTCGTCGGTGACAGCTTTACCTGTAGCGGCAACCTTTTGAGTGGTCAAGCCTGCTCGGCTAACTGTCGTATTGGTCGCAATAATGCCCGATAGCTCGTAAGCTTTTGCCAAATCAACAATTTCGCTGATGTCTTCAGCTGCTAGATCGGGAGAAATTTTCACCAGGAGAGGCTGGCGCTGCTCGTTAGCCGTTTGCAGCGCTTCTAGTATGGGCGCTAGCTGTTCTTTTGCCTGAAGAGACCTCAGCCCTGGCGTATTGGGCGAAGAGACGTTGACCACAAAATAGCTGCCCTGCCGCTTTAGCAAATCAAAGCTCTGGCGATAGTCTTCAGCCGCTTTCTCCAGGGGCGTTACTTTCGACTTGCCCAGGTTGATGCCAATCGGCGCAGGATAGTGCCCCTCGGGCCACAGATCAGCCAGTCTTTTGGACAGGGCAGCTGCCCCCTGATTGTTAAAGCCCATGCGGTTGAGTGCGGCTTTGTCGGCTGCTAAGCGAAACATTCTGGGCTTTGGGTTGCCGGGTTGGGCATGATAAGTGACAGTGCCTAATTCTGCAAAGCCAAATCCTAGTAAGGGCCAGGCTTTAGCAGCGGTACCATCTTTGTCAAATCCAGCGGCCAAGCCGAAGGGATTTTCAAAGAAATGCCCCCAAAGCGTCTGGTTTAAGGCAGGATGGTGCGATTGACAGCTTGCCTTTATCGCTGCTTGAGCAGCCAGCCGAATCGGCTGATAAAACACCGCCCCTGAACCGGGCTCAGCAGATAACCAGGCCAGGGTCTCAACTGTTTGGCTGTGCACAGCTTCAAGGTCAGCTTTCAAGGCGTTAAACAAAAGCGGACGCAGACCAAATTTGTAAAGCTGTTGCAAACCAAACTCCCCTGAAGGCGGCTAACGAAATCTATCTCAACAGCAATATATCAATATATTTGAGCCTTTGAAGGTCGGTGCGCAGTTCTTCTATTAACCCGCCGCCGGATCGTTTAACCGGATGACTAGGTAGGGAACCATAAGGATACACAGCATCTATACGAGCCCTTTACCAATATTTCCGTGCTTGTACTGTCTGGGTTTTCTCATGGGCCACTGGCCTTTGTCATAGATCCATAAAACGTCCTCCTGACCGACCCCGGTTTTAGCCCTCAGCGGCTCTGTTTCAACATGGTTAAGCTCGAAGCTCAAAGTCCCGACCAGCGCGCTGCCAAAGACCTCAATAAGCAAGATCTCAGCAAGCAGAACCTCAGTCAGGTATTGCCGGCTATTTGGGAAGCTGAAACGATAGAGCAATCTATTCAAACGGCGCTTGAGGCAATCCGGGCGGAGCTTGGCTATACGTTGCTGTGGATTGGTCTCTATGATCGTTTTAATCATCAGCTCAACACTCGGGGCGTGCTGACTAATGGGCCACGCCGCTTCTCCCATACTTCTTTGGCTTTGCATCCGGGTGATCTGCTAGAGCAGGTGATTGTGCAGCAACAGCCGATGGTCGTTGCGGACATTCGCGAAGAATCCAGGGCGGGTGCCTGGGCCCATATCGCGAAGGCATTTGAGCTACAGGGCACGGTGATTTTACCGATCCAGCGCAAAGGAATCTGTTTTGGTCTGATGATCTTAGGATCAGGGCGTTGGGGTGTAATTCCAGGAATTTTGGAGAATTCTACGCTGCTGGCAATTAGCAATGCTCTGGCCGAAGCGATCCATCAGAATGCGCTCGAAGTTCAGCGGCAGCAAACCAAGCAGCCAGCGAAACCCCTACTGGCGCTACTGGGCTCACTAAATGCGCTGCCGGGGTTGGATAGCCGCCTAGAAGTGATCGCCGATGAAACTCAGAAATTTATGGGTGCGCCGGTAAGTCTCTATTGGCTTGAGTCTAGAGGTCGTAGCTTCTGGTGTCGAACCGGTAAGCTCAAGGGCAAACCGACGGGCACCCTGCCAGTGAGCGAGGTGCAAATGCTTTATCAAAAGCTATGTGCTGATGAAATGGTTGCTTTCAGTGAAGCCGAAGGCTCTTTAAAGGCGGGTATCGCTAATCGCCTGATGCAGCATCTGAATGTTCAGTCGCTGATGGTTGCGCCTATTATCTACCAGAGCGAGCTACAGGGCTTTATGACGATTGAGGGCGTCAGTCCACGGATCTGGAGTGAGGTGGAAAAAGAATATGTGCAGGGAGTCGCCAAGCTGATTGGCTTGGCAATGCCCACTTCGGAAATGGATGAAGCCCTGAGCCAGGTGAAGTCTGACCATTTACTCAGTGCGGGCATTACTCGCAGTATTCACAGCGATCGCGACTGGCAGCATGTTTTAGAACTCTGTGTCGAGCAGTTAGCCGCTCGCATTGGTACCGATCAGCTTCTGGTGCTGAGCAGAAACGCCGACCGGGGCGGCTTCGATCTGTGTTACCGCACTGGTAGTCAAGGCACCGGGCGATCTGAGCGCTGGCTCCCTTTAGAGGCGGTAGATGAGAAAATGCTGAAGCGGGCGCATTCGCCGGTAAGTATTGAGAGCCTGGAAAATGAGCTGAAGTTTATTCCCTGGCGATCGCACTTTCAGACAATGGGTATAAAATCGCTGCTGGTCAGCAATACCTCGCCTGGTCATCCCCCTGAAGGGCTGGTCATCGTCACTGACAAAATCGAGCGGCGCTGGAGCCAGCCGGAGCGCGAGCTTCTGCAAACCTTGAGCTGTCAGATTGGTCTAATTTTGCACCAGTGGCAGCTTCAGCGGCAAACCGACCAGCAGGCCCACCTTCACGAAACACTTCAGTGGGGTATGCGCAGCCTGCAAAGAATTGCTCAAATAGAAGCGCTCGATCAGTCGGCAACCCGTCATATTGCTCAGCTTCTGTATGTGCCCTTAGTCGCCATCATTAGCTGGGAAAACGGCGAGGCATTTGCGCATCCTAGCAACGTTTTGCAGCAAAACAATCGATTCCAGATCAGTGAGAAGCAGCCGATTTCAGTCGATACCGATGCTGTTATCAATTGGGCGATCTCGACTGAAGGGTTGCTGACGCTGAAGTTGGAAGATCTGCCCGCTGATGATCAGCAGTGGATTTCGGGGCCAGCCGGGTCGCAGATTTTAGCGATGGCGCTGCGTACTGCGCCCGAGCATGAACCCAATGCGGTGATTGTGCTCGCTGACGGCCATAGCCGCCAGTGGTCGGACGAACAAACCGTGCTGCTGGCGATTGTTGTCAACCAGCTTGCCTGGTGCCGCCGCCATATTAAGCTCACCCAAATCATGCTCGAAAAGCAGCAGCAGCTCACTCGGCTCAACTGGTATAAGCAGCACCAGATTGAAGATCTCAA
>JBBQAC010000051.1:0-20364 GCA_038315915.1 Phormidesmidales cyanobacterium | reverse complement strand
GTGAGCAAAAACCAAATCGTCAGCCGCAGCAACAAGTCCCGGTAGCCAATCATGTAATCACCGCCCAAAACAATAGCGTCAGCATCAGACTCATCGCTCCGATCAGATGGTCAAACTGCTCTGCCACACGAGGGAGCTTGATCGTGAGCTTTTGAAAAACCAGGAGATAGGCCAGCCAGCCCGCTGCAATCGTCGCCAGCGGTTTGACAATATTAGATAGACTGTAAGCCTCGTAGTAAACGCCGTTTGCCAGCACGAGCCCGCCCAGCAACAGCACCATCGCTGGCCAGAAGCCGGGTTTAACCATACTTTCGGCATCTTCTTCGGGCTGAGCGTGAGGCAGAAAGATGAATTTAGCAAACGAGATGGCCGTTCCTAGCGCAGCCAGGTTCATGCCGATCACCTGCCAGGGCAACAAGTTTTTAGTGGTGAGGACTTTGGCCCCGAAGCCAGAAAGTAAGGGAAAGCCGGAGATAGAGAAGCTAGCGATCGCCAACGCCACCCAAACCGAAGTCGGTATCGGGTTCTGCTTCAGCACCTTGATACTTCGACTGGGCAAGCTACCCACAATCAGAAAAAGCGCCGACTTGACCAGGCCATGCGTGAGCGCGTAAAAGCCGCCGACTGACGGCGCTGCCAGAATAAAGCCGAGCTGAGAAACGGTATGAAACGCCAAAATGCGCTTGGTATCCTGTGCGAAGACCGCGTAGCCCACGCCCAAAAGTGCGGTCGCCACCCCCAACGCGCGAATGACAGGATCCAGTTCGGGTACGGCTAACGCAAATCGCACCAATGGAAAAACGCCCGCCTTTACGACCACGCCTGACATCAGTGCCGATACGGGTGACTCCGATTCGGCGTGGGTAAGGGGGAGCCACAGACCCGAAATGAAAATGCCGCCTTTAGTTAGGAGCCCGAGGAAGATGAGCGCGATCGCCTCATTCGGCGCTGAGGCCAGTCCGGTAAAAGCAAACGAATTATTCGCCTGATACACCAGTACCGCCCCAATCAGGTAAAACAGCATGGCCGTATTGCTGACAAACAAGTAGCGCAGCGCCACCCAAATAGAGCGGTCAGTGCGGGGATACGCAATCAGCAAAAAGGTCGCAACTCCAATCACTTCTAGAGCCACATACAGACTGATCAAATCCGCGCAAATAAAAACGGCGTTAACGCAGCCATGCAAAATGATGGCCTGCGTATAAAAGAAAGCGCTCCGACCGCTGTGCCAGCAGTAAAGAACCACCGCAGCGGTCACAACCGCATTGGTCAAGATGAAAAAGCCGCTGAGCGTATCTATCTGTAAGCTGACGCCGAAGCTGTCTAATAGCTGCAAATCTACCGGTGCCGCAGCGAGCATTTGCCATAGCCCGTAGCAGAGCGAACCTAATGAAATTCCCAGTGCCAGCAGACGATCCAGCCTGGGGAAAAGATAGCTACTAAAGCCAATAAACAGTGGCAGAAGAACCCATATCAAGGTGAGCGTATTCATGACATATGCTCCTCAATGTCGCTGCACTCCAGCGTCGGATAGTCTCGGGACAGCTTCATCGCGCCGACCAGCATCAGCGCCTGAATGGAAAAGCCAATGACAATCGCGGTCAAAATCACCGCTTGCGGCACAGGATCCGCATAATCGACAAGTTCTGCATCCGTCGCAATCGGGGTACGCAGCCCTCCTCGCGCCGCCACCAATACGTAGTAGCCAATCACCCCTGTGCTCATTACGTCCATTGAAATGATTTTCATCATGAGATTTTTTTTCAGCAGGATGCCGAAAAAACCTAGAAGGACGGTGGCAAAGATGCAGGCTTCTAAAAAAGACATAGCTCGTCAAATACAGGGGAACAAAGCGGTTGACTCCAGCTTGTACATCTTGAAGTCGACCGCAGATACAAGCTGATGGGTTGAATTTACTGCTATATGTTTGAACGACGGCAGGCAGACATGATGGATAAACCCTTCAAATAAACAGATCTTATATAGGCACTGAGATGAGACAGTAATACCCAAGGGTAGCAGCACTGTTCAGCAGAGACCGTAATTTCTATCCATAGATAAAAAACTATGAACAAAGAATTTGCATAGACATAATACTATCCTCAAATATACAGATTTTAACGTTCTTCTCTGTAAATATTTTGAGCGTGGGTGAAAGGTAACGTCCATAGCCGTTGCATCTAAACGGGCTCAGGCGATCATAGAACTAGACGCGCTCACCCGCTATAGAGCCGCCATATCGAACCACACATGCTCAAAAAGATGCGGCTCTAGCCCTGTATTTAGTCCTAAGTTTCAGAGATCGCCGCTACCGCATCAATCTCAAACAACATTCCCTCCCCTGCCAAACGGGGTACGGGAATGAGTGTGCTAGCAGGTTTGATAAGATTATCTGGCCACATTGTATTGCGCTCGGCTGAGATTAATGTTTGCTTTGCAGCATCGTGGTCGACTGAAAGCACCGTAATTTTTACGACCTGTTCAGGAGTCGCACCTGCTGCTGCTAGCGCCTTCCGAAGATTGACAAAAGCTTGCTTGAGCTGAGTTTCAAAGTCTCCTAGATATCCTCGGTCGTCCCGACCCCCTTGCCCTGCGACAAAGACAAGGGTTTTACCGGCAGGCACTATCACGATATTTGTAAAGCCGAAATCAGAGGTGTCGCCTAGCTCAGGAGGATTGATGTGCTGAATGGGTGTAGTCATAACAAATGATTCTTCTTAGGTGTGCTTGAGGATCTTTCAAACAATAGAACAAGCGATAGAACGCCCGCAGATTACTGTTCTAGTTAGCTCTGCTGACCGATTACAACGCTCGCTAATACTACTGCAACGCCACCTAGCTGAACGGCTGTGAAGGTCTCTTGCAAAAAGACGTATCCAACCAGGGTCGCCACCACAGGACTCAGTAGCCCCAAGTAGGAAACAGCCGTGGGGCTGAGTTTGCTGATGCCTCGAAACCACAGCGCATAGGCCAGCCCTGTACCAACGACGCCCAGGTAGATAAAGCCCCAAAGATTAGTTCTAGAGATATCGGCGAATGGCCCTTCGGCTATCAGCGCCACCGGCAGCAGCAGCAAGCCCCCGATGGTCAACTGCCATGCGGTGAAGACCATCAAAGGCACTGGCGGCTGCCATCGTTTTACGAGTACGGTTCCGAGTCCCATTGCGCCCGCACCTGCGAGGGCAGCTACGATCCCAATCGTGTCGAGCTGCGCGCCAGGGCCAAGCACCAGTAAGCCAACGCCGATAAAGCCTGCGATCGCCGTAACTACCGAAAGCCCGGACGGCTTTACGCTCAGTATCGACCATGCAAATAGCCCTACAATCAAAGGCTGAATGGCCCCTGTAGTCGCAGCTACTCCCCCCGGCAAGCGATAGGCCGCTACAAATAACAGCGCTTGAAAAATCCCAATATTTAATCCCCCTAAAATCAACATGCGCCACCACCAAACGCCTTGAGGTAGCTTTCTGAGTCCGATGGTGAGCAGAATACCAATGGGCAGCGATCGCAGCGAAGCCACTAACAGCGGATGGCCTGCCGGTAAAAGTTCGGTAGCCACTGCGTAGGTCGTTCCCCAGGAAATGGGCGCTAGGGCCGTTAGCAAAATGTCAGGCAGACGGGCTGAAGCGGCTCTTTTCATTTTTACCTCGAAGTTAAGATACTTGATAGCGAGATACTAGCATTTATCTTTGCTTAGAGATACTTTGTGTCGAGATTCTAAGACTTATCTTAATGGTAAGATTACTACCATCAAGATTTTGGAACCTGTATTCCAATGGCTATCGAGTCCACAGGCAAAGACCCAGTCGATAAAATTCTGGCGCAGTGGAAACGAGAGCGCCCTGACTTAGACGTATCCCCGATGGGTCTGATTGGCAGAACGACCCGGCTGGCCAACTACCTGAGAAAGGAAATTGGCAAAACTTTCGCTGAGTTCGGTTTGAACCCTGGAGAATTTGACGTGCTGGCGACACTGCGACGCCACGGTGCACCCTATAGGCTTTCACCGACTGAGCTATACAAGTCGATGATGGTATCATCGGGCACGATGACGAATCGAATTGATGGCTTAGAAAAGGTTGGGCTGGTAGAGCGGATTCCTGATCCGAGCGATCGCCGGGGCATGTTGATTCAGCTCACCGATCAGGGATTTAGCCTGATTGAAGCGGCTGTTGAGGCGCATGTGATCAACGAGCATCGCATTTTGAGCCCGCTCCAGCCATCTGAACGGGAGGCTTTGGCCGGACTGCTGCGCAAGCTGCTGGTTCCACTTGAAGATGAGTAATAAGATCGGCCTGCCTACTGAGTGAATCCCATCGCTGCCTTGACTTTGGCCAGGGTAGGAGCGGCAACGGCTTGGGCTTTTTCCTTGCCGTTGGTGAGTACCTGCTGGAGGTAGGTGCGATCGCTCATCAAGCCCTTGTATTTTTCCTGAATCGGCGCAAGTGCCTCTACCGCTGTCTCTGCCAGCAGCGGCTTGAACTGTCCCCAGCCCATTTCCCGACATTCGGCGGCGACAGCGGCTTTACTCTGATTCGACAGGAGCTGATAAAGCCCCAGCAAGTTGTTGCACTCAGGCCGTTCGGGATTGTCGAATTCCAATCCGCGTTCGGGGTCGGTTTTGGCCCGTTTAATTTTTTTGGTGATAGCAGCAGGATCGTCTATCAGGTCAATCCGGCTTTGATCGGAAGGATCGGACTTAGACATTTTCTTAGTGCCATCAGTGAGGCTCATTACTCTTGCACCCGCTTTGCGAATGAGCGGCTCAGGAACTTTCAAGATAGGCTTATTTTCACTGCCAAACTGAAAATTCAGGCGAGCGGCAATGTCGCGCGTCAGCTCCAGATGCTGCTTTTGGTCTTCACCGACCGGCACGCTATCGGGCTCGTACAGCAAAATATCAGCGGCCTGGAGCACCGGGTAGTCCATCAGGCCAACGCTGACGTTTTCACCTTGCTTGACTGATTTTTCTTTGAACTGGATCATCCGCTCTAGCCAGTTGATTGGCGTAATGCAGTTGAACAGCCATGCCAGTTCGCTGTGCTCAGGAAGCTGAGACTGCACAAAAATGGTGGACTGCTCAGGGTCGATGCCACAGGCGATGTAGGTAGCGGCGACCTTGAGCGTATTTTCAGCCAGTGCTGCCGGGTCGTGAGGTACCGTAATTGCGTGCAGATCGGCCATAAACAAAAAACAGTCATAGTCCTTTTGTAGCTCTACCCAGTTGCGGATTGCGCCCAGATAGTTGCCCAGGTGAAGGTCGCCGGTAGGTTGAATGCCTGAGAGAATGCGGGGCTTAGACATGAAATTGAGCTATAGATAAAAGACTACACAGATAACAAGACTACTGAATTTCGGCTTTGAGCACGGAGGCGTCCTGCGGGCCTAAGGTCAGCGCCAGCGGGCGGTCTCTTTCAAAGGCTTCGACGGCCTGCCGGTAAACATCATAATCGGTTGGCAGGGTTTTGCTTTCGCCTGCCTGGTCGAAGGTGATTTTATAGTCTACCGCTTTGACTACCTCGGGCGAACCGGGTATTTCGCCCTGGCGCTGGCGCGATTCGATGTAGTCTACAGTCGGTTCGGGCGGCAGCACTGGCCACCAGAGTCCTTTACTATCCGGGCCAGAGCCAGCAGCGTCGGGGCGAATGCCGTTACGGTTGGTCACTGTAGTCGATTCAAACTGCTCCAGGCGGCGATCATTAGGGCGGTCTTGACCAACTCGGGGGGCGTATTCTACCTGCCAGGTGTAGGTAGTGGCGGCGGTAGCTTCAAAGTCGGCGGTGGCTTCGTAGGCGTTAGTGCTGACCTGAGTGCAGCTAGAGACTAAGAGCGCAACCACAGCAGGAATAGCCAGGTTAATCCGAGGCAGGTGGGTGAGAGGGCGGTGCATTTTTATACACTTCTTGACAGCGCTACTAGCTTAGCGTTCTACGCGGTCGGATTACTTTGCGGGCGCACCTCAAAGCACTATGCAGCGAAGTGTTCCAGAATTTCTCTGACAACGCCGCTTTTACCTTTGCAGCTCGTGCGGATAACCTCTCCGGCTAACATGCGGGTCTCTTTGAGCTGCTTGACGCATTGAGAAACGGAATGGTCAACGTAGGTCGTGATGGTGACGATCAAATCGCAGTTGCTGATTTTGTCTTTGATTTGGTTGCGGCTGTGGCTGGCGATGCTGTGGGGCGGGATGTGGACGCAGCGCTTCAGGCCGTATTTTTTGAGGGCTTCGGTGACTTCGCGATGAGTGGTTTCGTGCCCGCCAATCAGGGCAACGGTGATTTCAGAGAGATCGACCTGTTCGAGCCCTGCAAGCTGATAGGACTCATCATCGGTTTCTTCGCTGTCTGCTGTGACGTCTTCTGAGGACAGACTGTCCTGATTTTGGTAGGCTTGGATGCTGATCTGGTTTTCTAAAACGGCGATTTTGCCGATGAGATCAGCGTTCTCGCGGCTGAGCTTTTGGAGCTGCGATCGCATCTCTTTATTTTCTTTTTCGGCCCAGTCGAACAGGTCTTTAAACTCGTTGCGATCGCGCTGAAGGCCGCTGTACTTTTCCTGTAAGCTTTCATGGTCACGCTGGAGGCGATCGCAGGTATCTTGCAGTCGGTCGTAAGCGACCTGTAGGCCCACTATTTGCTGGGTGAGCTGTCGTTTTTCATGACGGTCTTTGCCGGTAGCACCTTTTAAAAAGAGCTGGAACGGCTGCATCAGCGATTTAAACATAGACCTCCGGCGAAGTCAGCTTACGGCTAGATTAGATCTAACATAGCGGTTTTGACAAAAAAACGATTGCTTTCGCGACCACCTGCACGTTTTTCTTCATTACTTCAGGAAAGTTTATTGAACTTTATCGCTCAGATCCTGAGAAGTTTGCTAAGGGTATGAAAGATCGCTCACAGCGATTCTGTGATGAAGGATCGGATCATGTCATCGAAGGTGTGATCGCGCTCAAATCCCAACGCTTCTGCCTTAGAAACATCAAATCGACTCGGCCAACCAGCCACAATTTGGGAAATATCGCCGTCGGGCTGATACTGAATTCTTTCTAGCGTTTGCTGGTCACTGACTCGTCCTAGCGCGTCGATCATCGCCTGCACGGTGACCGTTATACCCGGTAAATTGACTGCGTAGCCAACGCTATTTGCCGGTAGCGCCATGCAGTGAGCAAGGTTGGCGGTAACGGTGCTGGGGCTAGTGAGCCAAAGTGGCAAGCTCAGATCAACCGGACAAATGGCAGGATTTCCCTGAAGCGGCTCACGGATAATGCTGCTGGCAAAAGAAGACGCGGCAGCGTTGGGCTTGCCGGGGCGGACACAGACGGTTGGCAGACGCAGCACGCGCCCGTCAATAAAGCCTCTGCGGCTGTAATCATTCACCCAGAGTTCGCTGACGGCTTTTTGCATACCGTAGGAGGATTGCGGTCTAATAGCAGTTTCGTCGGTAATCATCGCTGGCAGGTCACCGCCAAAAACGGCCAGGGAGCTGGCGAAAATAAACATTGCGCCTGGTGCCTGATGCTTCACCGCTTCGAGCAGGTAGCGGGTACCGTCACAGTTGACCGACATCCCCAAATTAAAGTTGGCTTCAGCCTGAGCGCTGACCACCGCCGCCAGATGATAAACCGCTGTAATGTCTGGAGTGATGAGATCTTTAGCTGTTTGAGGCTGAGATAGATCGCTCTGACGACTGTTTACCCGAACGTCTCCGCCGGGAACTGGCGGCAGGGTAATATCTGCCAGTGTGAGACTTTGCAGTTCAGCATTTTTGAGCAGGTGCCGGGCCAGTCGCTGTCCTAAAAATCCTGCGCCGCCGGTAATAAGAATATGCATAACAAATCAAGGCGTAACAGCATGGACTGAATGGGATCTTTCAGGTAGCTGTAGTGAAACTGTCTCAGCCATTGCTTTTGAGCCATATCTATAGGCAGATTATGACATCAAAAGCGTCACGTATGCCTGTGTACCGCCTTATCACAACTCCAATCGTCAGTACTCGCCTGAAAATAACTTAAAGATCTGGTCATGTTGACGGGCACAAACGCCCTGATTGGTTTGTTGTGCTTAGAGTACAGCGGGCTCGGCAGCAGAGCGATCGGCGCTGGAGCTGTGTCGTTTGGCAAGCGGGACTCAGTCCATTTCTGGTCGTAGAACTACTCTCTCCCGGCACTGAGGCAGAAGATCTGGGTCAGACGCTCAGAGAGGTGAACCAGCCGCCGACTAAGTGGCAGACGTATAAGCAAATACTTCGCATTCCCTACTATGTGGTTTTCGACCTCACTTAAAGTGTTAGTTGCCAGCGACAATCATCGGCTCAAAGCGGAACAGCGCACGATCGCTTGAATCAACCGTCACCTTAACCCAGTGAATATTAGGACTGCCAAAGGTTTCGAGGCGAGTAAAGTTCTCCAGCAAGTCAGCTTGATTAGTCAGCGGCTTGTCTAGCTTAAAAAAGTGCGTATCGCCATGCACCAGAGCGACCTGCCCTGGGAAGCTGCGTGTTTCTTCAGCTAAGACATCCAAAAAGGCCGTGTAGCCGTCGAAGGCAGGGAAAGCCCTTTCGTCAATCTCTTCGGTTTCAGGAATATCGAAACCAGGATCGCCTTGAATAGTAATCATAACGCCTGCTGCGTTACGAAGTTTGGCCATGGCAAACGACTGTCGCATCCATTCGAGGTTTTTGGCATCGCGCTCAGCATATTCGGCGTTGTCGGCTTCACACTGGGCGGCGGTGCGATCGCTCTTTTTGGTGCATTCTTCCTCATCGTGAACCCGGTTGTTGTTGCTGCCCGGCACGTTGAGTCCCACGAACACAACGCCGCCTTGCATCCAGCGGGTGTTCTCGACATATTTTTGGCCTATTTCACCCTGGTGCTGCAAAGACATTGGGTACTGGCCAAAGCTTTTTAGATCGGCGAACATTACCTGCCGCACATAGCTCAGCCGCTCTAAATTGTCGTAGCCGCCGTTGTTGGTGCGATGGCAGTCTGTCCATTCGTTGTCACCTGGAACATATACAACGGGCGACTTGAGAGAATTGAAGAGGGCGATCGCCTCGGCGTAAATATTATCAGTGCACTGAGAGCTGCCGTCTTTAATGTCGCCATCGTAAATGGAGAAGGCCAAATTAGCCTCGTTCATGTCCTCAATCAGTGCCGGTATTTTGACGCTATCGTTACTTTTGGCGTAAGGCATATCGCCCCATAAGCCAAATACTAACGGTGTTTGCATCTGGCTTGAGCCACTCTGCTGGGCGTAGGTGACGGGGGTAATGCTTAGCAGCATTAGACAGCCCAGGGTCAAAGCAGCGATGCTTGCCAAGCGTCTGATTGACCCTATCTGCCCTATCTGAAATAGGCGCTGAAATGCGCGGTGAGTGCGTTTCCACTGTTTTTTAGCCATCGTTACATCTATCCTTACATCCGCAAAAATCTAGACATAGTAAACTAGACCTCATAGATGAACAGTGGATTAAGAACTGCAAAATCGTAACCTATTACTTAATTATGCGCGGTTTTGTAGCCGAGCCAGAGGGCTGACACTCTGGCTCAGGTTGACCTTATTGCGACTAAACAATCACAAACGCACTCTGAGAAAGGCCGTTAACGCCTAGCAACTGAGCAAGCACTTCATCTCCAGATGAGATCAGCGTATTCCCATCCAGGGTAGAAATTGACAAACTGCCGAAGGTGAGGCCACCTGACAACCCAATCAAGTCTTTGCCAACTGCAAAATCTGTAATGGTATCCATGCCGTCATTAAGAGAAAATACAAACGTATCGTTGCCATTGCCCCCAGTGAGCAAATCGTCACCCCGTCCGCCAACTAAAAGATCTTTGCCATTGCCGCCACTCAGAGTATCGCGGCCATTGCCACCCAAGATCGTGTCCTTACCGTTGCCGCCAGTCAGGATATCGTTGCCATTGCTGCCAGTAATCAGATCTTTGCCGTTACCGCCATTAATCACCACACCGGGTGTCAGCAGATCGAGCCCAACAATCAGCGGATCGTGGTCGGACGTGCGGAAAGGCGTTTGCCCATCAAACAGCGCCGGGTCACGGCCAAAGTCCAGGTTGTAGTCGAGGGCATCAGGTTCATCGGCGTTGATGTGCCAGTCTGTTGCACCCGTCACCTGAGAGATCAGTGTTGTATTCGCTAAGCCGTAGTCCAAGGTGCCGAACTGCCCATCAAACAAATAGGAGTAGGCCGACTCAGGATTGTTGATCACATTGGTATAGCCTTGGCCTTCTAAGTAAGTGATGGGATCTTCTTGCGCATACGAATTGAGATCGCCAATCAACAAGAAATCGGCATCGCCACTGCCGGTAGGATCAGTCTTTAACCAGGCATCTAGTGCAGTGGCCGCACGCAAGCGAGTGCCATTAAAGTTACCTTGCCCATCCCCCGCATCGGCATCATCGCCAGCGCCGCTTCCCCCTTTAGATTTGAAGTGGTTAACGGCGACGGTGAGCGCTTCACCCGTAGCAATTTCTTCAAATGTCACAGCAAGCGAGGCGCGGTTTGTGTTGTTTCCATCAAACACAGGCCCACTTAAGCCCAACTTTGGCAAATCCGCATCCGACAAAATCTCGACCGTAGTGCCGCCTGCGATCTTCACCGTAGATGTTTTATAAATCGCCCCAACGGAAATGGCATCGCCCGTATCGACAAAAGGTACACCCGGATCAACAAAGGCATAGGTGCCCGCACCGACGCGATCATTCAACGCATTTACAATTGTCTCAAGCGCAACCTTGCCGTCTCCGTTTTGATCACCATTAAACTCATTTTCTAGCTCAATCAGCCCATAAACGTCTGCATTGGCAATCTCTAGCGTTGTTATGAGTTTGGTGAGCTGACGATCAAATTCAGCTTGGCTATCAGCACCGCGTGGCTCTAAGCCGTTAGGCCCGCTGCCGGGATTACCCGATACATCCAGCGTGGTGAAGAAGTTAAGCACATTGAGGCTGACAACTTTGAGATCGCCGCCCACGTCTTCAGGCGCATTAGGGCGAGGATTGGTCGGCTGAAAATCAATCGGGGCAACGGGCTGAATGCGATACTCATCAAAGCCGTAGCTCAACACGCCAGTGAGACCAGCGACGGTATCGCCGCCGCGTAGCGTATTGGTCGCACTCAGCGGCTCGCCGCCTCTGCCTAAAATGATCGGGTTGGGATTCTGAATCGTTTGGCCATCGTCAACCAGAATGCGGCGCTTGGCAATTTCTGCCTGATAGGCCGCAAATCCAGCAGCATCTGGATCGTTGAACTGCGTGTACTGATCTAAGCGGCCATCGGTACCCGGTGCATTACTGGCTCCATTAGAAGAGAGCACAATTTCACCAAAGCGATCCAAATTGAAGTACTCGGTGACAAAAAGCGTATCTGGAATCGTGACCTGCATTCCTTCAAACGCTTCGAGATCGGCCACACTGTTCACTGGTAAGTTAACGGTGGCAGCCGTCGGTAGCGCGTCAGTGCCAACTATGCTAACTGTTACGCCCGTTAATTCGGTTAGGCCGTTAAACTCAGTAACCGTGCCAGTTACCCGCACTTTGTCGCCGAGGTGGACATTCACCGCAGGCGCATTACCATCGAAAATAAACAGACCTTCAGAAGTGGTTGCATTAGCATCGGTATCAGCATCTTCTTCTTGCACGAAAAAGCCGTTCAGATCGCCGTTGGTACCGCTGCTACCATCTTGAAAGTCGCCGACGACGATGGCTTCAATGGTTACGGTTGAGCCGACCAGTGGGCTGGCATCGCCGCTGCCTTGAATATCGTGGATGAATGTAGTCGTATCACCGCCGCCGCCATTGCCGCTAACGTTAACCGCGCCCTTCGTTTGCGCAGCAGGGCCAGTCCAACTACCGTTGACTAGCTGTAGGGATTGGCCCGCTGGCTCTGAGCCCGCTTCAGCAACGCCAATGTCAGTGCTCGTGAGACCGTCAGCCGGGCCTCCGACAGCCGCAAAGGAGCCTTCATAGCTAAGGAACTCAATCACACTGCCATCGGGTGCAACCAGCGCGACCCCATCCGGCGATCCGTTTTGAATGCCTGTGATGTCGAAGGCGATCGCCCCTTGTCCATTGGCCTGATCCGCAATCGTGCCGCTGAGGGTAGTCGTGCCATAAGGCGCGCCACCATTGCCATTGTAGAGCACCAAACTGTAGCCCGTGAGATTGGTGCCAGCTGTGGCCGTCACTTCAACAAACTCGCCCGTATCAGCCCCGGCATTGTCGTAATGAATTTCGCTGATAAAGATAGTAGGACTAGGCGGATTTGCACCTGCGAAGGTTTGCCCAGCGTTAACCGTGCCGCTCGTATTGGCAGAAAGGGTCGCATTCCAGGTGAAATCTTCGTAAGCAGAGCCCGTACCTGTGAGCTGCAAAGCAGATCCAACCGCTTCAGTACCCTCTTGGCTAATGCCAATATCTACGCTGGTGAGGCCAACCGCTGGGCCATTGGTAGCCGCAAAGGAACCTTCGTAGCTGAGGAACTGCACGACTTCACCCAAGTTGTTCACCAGGGCAAAACCGTCTGGAGAGCCATTTTGCAGACCGTTGGTTGGATAGCTGATGACCACGAAACCAAAGCCGTTGCCCTGGTCGGCGATTGTACCGCTGAGTGTTTCGGTGGCGGTGGGGCTTGTGTAAACCTGTCCGTTGACACCGTTGTAGCGAGCAATGCTCCAACCGGTGAGGTCAGTGCCAGCAGGCCCAGCGATTTCAATGAATTCGCCCGTATCTGTGCCCGTGTTGTCGTAATGAAATTCGTTGATAAAAACAGACGCCATAACTACCTTAAAAATTCGTATTTGAGAATGCGCGACAGGCTAGGCTGATTGATGTCGGCGCTCGGGCCATCCTGATTGAGTGCGTCTTCAGTTGCCGCGTATAAAAATCTCTGGTCAGGTGTAATTGTCAAGCTCTCGAATGCCTGGTTATTGCGAATGCCGCCCGCATTTTGGCAATTGGCAAAAACAAGTCGGGAACAGGCAACTCGCTGATAAAGTCACCTGCTAATGCAGTCTCTCTAATGGAAGGCGCAATTAGCTGGTTCGCATCGCCTTCGGAGGATACGTATGCTAGTGACTTCACGTGATTTCACGATTAGGCATAGCAATTCTTTCCCACTTGAATACATGAGGCTCCCCTTACGCTTTGAAAGGGAGAATACGGAGTCAAGGTAAAGATTGGCTTATGAAAACCTTATCGAAAGCCCTCTTGTTTGATTTGCCGCTAACCATAGCGTCTGTTTTTAAGTGAATGTCAGAGACTATCTGCCTCGGAGGATTTAAAAAGTGACGCCTTCCTTAATTCTGAATCGAGGAGAAGAAGAGACTGATGCTTAAACGCCGTGACTCTTACCAATCACCCAGCTCCGGCGAAAATATTTAGCCAGACTGGTCTCTTTGAGCGATAGGCAAATAGGGCGTCCGTGCGGGCAGGTTCGCGATCGCGCGGTTCGCTGCCACTGATTCACTAACTGCTGCATTTCGAGCTGACTGAGCCTCGTCCCATTCCGAATCGCTGTCCGGCAGGCCGTGGCTACCAGCGCCGCCTCCAGATTGGCACCCCGGCTCAATTCACTCAATGCCTCAGCACAGTCAGCTCGATCCTTTAAGGGCTCTGGGACAGTCCGAACGGCCCATAGGCGATCGCCAAAGGCAGCGACTTCCAACCCGATTTCAGCCAGTTGCGCTACCTGCTCAGCCTGTAAATCAGCCAAAATAATCGGTGACTCTACCGCTACCGTTTGCCAGCGCTGCTGAAGCTGCTCGTACAGCACGCGCTCATGAGCAATATGCTGCTCAATTAAACAGAGCCCGCCTTCGTATTCCGCCAGAATGTACATATCGTGAACCTGGGCGAGTGCCTTTAAGCTGCTGGGAATTTCACCTGGTAGGGCATCAGAGAGATTCACGGTCGCTGCTTTGGCCAGGTCATCTGTGGCGGGCTGAATTTGTCTGGAGACTTGATAGCTCCCGGCTTCTTCAGCCGCTTTGACCAGGGCGGTCGCTCGCTGATTCTGGGCCGTCTCAGTGAGATTGTCGGTTTGCAAAATATCGGTGACTGCGGTGGTAATGCGATCGCTCACCCTCACTAAGTCCTGCACGTAAATTTCTGACTTAGCCGGGTGACGATTCCAGTCGAGCTGGCTGGGCGGCAGCGTCAGGTGAAGAAAGCATACGGGGTAGCGATCGCGCGGCAAAGTCCGCCGAAAGCCATTGATCAGCGCCGAAGAAAATTCGCTCACTTCCACCGGCCTGCCGTTAATGGCCACTCGCACCCAGTCTGGTCGCCGCCGATAGCAGCGATCAGGGAGACCTACCGCCAGATATAGCCCGTCAGCCGTCAGTTCCTTGAGATCGCTGGCGTGAACATTGCGCAGTATCTGAGCCATCAAGGTCTTTGCCGTTGGCCCCGGCCAGAGCGACAGCCACGGCGCACCGTCCTTTTCAATTTGCCAGGTGACCTGCGGATGGCACAGCGCAAACTGCTGCATAAGCTGGGCGACCGCCTTCACCTGCTGGCTGGGTGAGCGTACCTGCCGCCTTGCCTGCCAGGTGTGAAAGAGATTGCTCGCGGTAACGACAGTGCCGGGGGCGATCGCGACTGCCTTTACCTGCTGCGGCTGGCCCTCAGTGCTATAGCTCGCCTGATAGCCCTGGTCAGATCGGGGGCAACTGCAAATTTCAAGCTGGGCAAGCTGGGCAATACTGTGCAGGGCTTCGCCTCTAAATCCCAAGCTGCGGACATTGAGCAGGTCGGGCCGGGTAGAAATTTTGCTGGTGGCATGGGCGATCGCCGCTTGCTGCAAATTAGCCCGGTTCATGCCCGTGCCATTGTCCGCGACCCGTACCTGCCACTGCGCCGGCCACAGGCTCACCGCAATCCGAGTGGCCCCGGCATCCAGCGCATTCTCCACCAGCTCGCGCACTACCGCCGCCAGAGAATCTATCACCTCTCCAGCCGCCATTAGCGAGACGACTTCTGGTGTCAAGGTTTGAATACAGCCGCCAGACGCTCGCTGGGCGGGGTAAACCGGGCCGTTAGTCAGGCTGTGTGCTTGCAGATCATCCATATTCCCCAGTGTAGCGGGCTGATCGGACAATCTTCTCCGGCAGACCCGACCGGTGTAGAGTAGGCGTGGCGTTGAAGATGGCGAGTGGTCAGTAAGCGGTAAGAATGAGTGGGCAGCAGACAGTTTGGCAGGTTGTTTTAAAGGTTTTAAGCCTTGTGGTGTTAGGGATATTACTCTGCGGAATAGGGAGTGAGTCAATTGCCCTGGCGGCTGATCTGCCGGTATCTTCGGTAGGGTTGCCGGTGCGATCGCCGCTCACCCTATCGCTGCTCGATCAGCGGCTGGCCACTCCGATTCGACAGGGTGGGGCTCTAGTGGTTGACCTTAGAGAATTAACCATCGATTTGCGGAGGGATGCCGACCCCTCTACCTATTCCGTCTCCGCCGAACAGTTTTACCAGCGGCTGCAAAAAGGGCTCAACGGCACTCAGCCACTGGGTCTCGATATCAGTGGCTCCCTAATTCAGGGCGATTTTTCACTTGCTCGCCTGAGCTTACGAGTTCCGGCTTACGGAGGCGTGACGCTGCCTGCACTCGAAGCGTTTAACCAGGAATTTCAGCCGCTGTTTGCCAAAGATTTGCTAATAGGCGATGGCGAAGCCTTCCAAGGGAATCGCCGCACCGCCGCTGCCACCATCCCGCCATTGGCACCTGCTCTAGATTCACCCACGGGCACACTGGCCCGGTCACTGCTCATTCAACCTCAGCCTGCTCAGCTCGATACCCTCGCCTTTCAAGGGCCGCTACTGCTCAACCAAACTTGCTTTAACGGCGAAGTTGACGCCACGAATCTCTATTTTCTTAGTCCGGTCGAGGCGGATCGGGTCATCTTCACCCGGCGAGCCGACTGGCGCGGAGTCCGTTTCGCTCGCAGCGCTAGCTTTAGCCGGGGGCAGTTTCAGCAAGAAAGTAGCTTTCGCTCAGCCCTGTTTGCCAGCCGCGCCCGGTTCAATCAGGCCAGCTTCAGCGGTCAGGCCAACTGGCAGGGGACGACCTTTCACCGCAGCGCTAGCTTTGCTCAAGCGGATTTTCACGCGGTCAGTTTTGCGCGATCGCACTGGCAAACCAACGCTGACTTCGACCAGGCTATCTTCCATGCCGCCGCTAGCTTTCAAAAAAGCCGCTTCGACCAGGCGCTATTTTTAACCGACGCGCAGTTTGAAGCCGCAGTCACCTTTCGTCAGGCCCAGTTTCAGCAGCCTCTGAGTTTGCGCGGAGCCCATATTCTCAGCCAGTGCGACTTTGGTGACGCTCGCTTTGCAACCGCTGCAACTATTAATGTCGCCGACCTCGACTTCAGCGCCGGAGAAGCAAAAATACTGGGCAGCCCCGGTCAAATCGGCAAAGTATTTTCGGTATCCGCGCTCGCTAGCAATGAGACTGTGCTGCGCAATCTGGTACGCAACTTTCGGCTGCTAGAGCAAATCAGCGACGCCAACGAGATAGAGTACACAACCGAACGGCTGCGACTCGCGCAGATGAAACGGCAAATCTTCGGAGTTAGTCTCAATCAGGCGAGCCCCGCTCAACTTGTAAAACTTGGCTTCAGCGAGACCCAGGCAGCAGCGGTGGTAACTCAAGCGCAGACGCAGCCTTTTGTGGCTCAATCGGACTTACTCGGGCTCGATGAAATTGATCTGGCGACTTATTTGAGGGTGCGCGATCGCGTCACCACCCAACCGGCCAATTTGCTTAGCCGCGCCCAAAGATTGGTCGTTTGGCTGCTGCTGGCGGGTGTACTGCTACTAAGCGACTATGGCACCAACGTCGGACTCACGTTTAGCGTCGGACTGATAGCAACCGCGCTGTTTGCAGTCTTTTTTTGGGGGGTGGATCGCTACCGGCGGCGGGTGCCCACGCCCATTGTGCCGACTCGCGCTGAAACTATTGCGATCGCCGTCAGTGGTAGCAGCCTGTTTATCCTAGCGCTGAGTCTCTTAGCTCAGAACAGCTCTGATCCGGGGCGAACGCTGGCAGCGGTCATGCTGGTAGTGCTGCCGGTGCCCGTCGGACTGATGGCGCGGCTCTATCAGCAGGGACGCTATCACGATCTTATGGACAGCAGCTATTTTGTCGAGAATGGGGCGCTCAGGCGGCTCCAAGTGCTGATTGCGCGTTTGCCGGTGATCCCTAAGTACCCGTTTTACCGCGATCGTTACCTACCCCTGCTCATCGGCAAACGCTGGAACTGGCTCAACTACTTCGACTTCAGCTTTAACAACTGGTTCAAGTTTGGCTTTAACGACATTCGCCTGCGCGATCAGGCCGTACCTGGGCTCGTCAGCGCTCTGGTATGGTACCAATGGAGCCTCGGCACACTCTATGTAGTGCTACTACTGTGGACGCTTTCTCGAACCATTCCAGGGTTAAATCTGCTGCTTTACTTCTAAACTGATTGCGTAGGCTAACATTTAAAGTATTGTGAGGCGGTAGGTCGATGTTCCCCTTCATCAATCCTAAAACTGACTTCGCCTTCAAGAAAATCTTTGGCTCCCCGCAGAGTAAAGATATCTTGATCAGCTTTTTGAATGCGCTGCTGTACGAAGGCGAACCTACCATTCAAGACTTACGCATACTCGACCCCTATCAAGCGCCTCGCATCGAAGGCGTTAAAGAGTCATATCTTGACGTAAAAGCTGAACTCAATGACGGGAAGGCTGTGATTATTGAGATGCAGGTGCTAAACGTATTAGGTTTCAAAAAGCGCGTGCTTTATAACGCGGCAAAAGCCTTTTCTACTCAGCTAGATGCAGGCGATGGCTACACCTTACTCAACCCTGTGATTGCTCTCACTATCACCGACTTTGAAATGTTCCCCCAAAGCGACAGAGTGGTTTCTCGCTATCAGCTCAAAGAAAAGGAGGAATTGACCGACTACAGCGACGATATCGAGCTGGTATTTGCAGAGCTACCGAAGTTTAATAAAAGCATTGACGAGCTGACTTCGCTGACAGATAAGTGGCTTTACTTTCTAAAGGAAGCTAATCATCTAGAAGCCATTCCAGAGCGTTTAGGTCAGGAACCTGCTATTCAGAACGCTTTTGAAGTCGCCCGTCAGAGCCGTCTCACGCGCACAGAAATAGAAATTTTGGATAGACAAGCCATGTTTATTCACGATAGTCGCAATGCCGTATTGTTAGGCCGTGCGGAAGGCCGTGCGGAAGGGGTAGAGATAGGAGAAAAGAAGGCCAAGATTGCGATCGCCCGCTCCCTTCTCAGCCAGCTATCTGTCGAAGCAATCAGTCAGATTACTGGCCTTGCTATCAGCGATATAGAGTCGCTGCGAGATGGGAACGCCAGCTAAGGACGCCAGCTAAGCCCTAAAAAATCTATCCGCTTGGCCCATTTTTTAGTTCACTCAGGTGATCACGACTCGTAGGATACTCTTAAAAGCGTAAATATACGGATTGTGTTCATGAACCGTTCATCACAACCAGGGAGGACTTCCGTATTTCCTTCGAGGTGTGAGACATCCCACCCAGAGATAATAGGGTTACTTGTGTAAAGCACATATAAAGCCATTCAGTCTTCCTCAGGGGCATTTTGGTAGCTTGAAATGACCTTTATGTCGTGCTTTACATAAAATGCCTGATCCTGGGGGCTTAAAAGGGGTCAGGCCTTTTTCTTTTTAAAGGCCGTCTCTTTAGCTCAGAGAATCTTGTCGAGACCGTACAGCATCGACTTGAGCGACAGCACCCGGCGGATAGAGAGCAGCACCCCAGGCATATAGCAGACGCGATCGCTCGTATCGTGACGCAATGTATAAGACTGGCCCGCCGCCCCAAAAATCACCTCCTGATGCGCAATCAGTCCCGGCAAACGAATGCTGTGAATGCGAATGCCCTCTTCGGTATGAGCGCCCCGAGCACCTGCCATTTTTTCAGTTTCTTCCACCTCAGGCGAGTTGTAGCTTTTGTTGAGATCTGCAAGCATTTGCGCTGTTTTTACAGCGGTTCCGCTCGGCGCGTCGGCCTTTTGGTTGTGGTGCAGCTCAATAATTTCGACATGGTCAAAGTAGGCCGCTGCCTGTAACGCCGCCTGCTGCAAAAGCACCATGCCAATCGAAAAGTTGGGAATGAGTAAGCAGCCCGTACTAGCCTTATCGGCAAATTCTGCCAGATCTCGAATTTGCTGAGGGCTCATGCCGGTCGTGCCGATCACTGGGCGCACGCCATAGGCCAACGCTGCCCGCGCCGCGCCATACACGCTATCTGGGTGGGTCACATCGACCATCACCGCGCCAGCGCTTGCCTCGCTTTGAGCCATTACCAGCGTCGCCTCCAGATCGTTCATCACCGGAATTTCCAGCGGTTCTACCCCGATCACTTCACCAATATCCTGGCCGATAAACTTCGGGTTGCGACCAATCGCGCCAACCAGGGTCATGTCGTTCGCCGCTGAGACCGCTTTGACGATGGCACGCCCCATTTTACCGAGGGCACCGTTGACGACGACTGAAATCTTGGATGGCTCGCTCATATTCTGGTGCTGTATTGGATTCGCTATAGCGACATTGTACAAGCGAAAAGGAAGGCAGAAATGCCTTCCTTTTCAGTCTGCTGGGCGGTGTTGATGTTTTTACGGGCCGTTGAGCTTGCCTGAGCTAACCGACTTCAACTTGCTTGGTATCTACTGCGTCTGTCCCATCTGTCTTTTTGGCCACGGCGACCATTTTGTCTAAAATCGCTTGACTGGGAACGTTGCCCTTAAGGACAACGGTACCGCTAGTCTGAGCAACCCACAGCGTATCGATATCGTCTAACTGAGAGTCTTCGTCGAAGGCGAGGGCTACCCGCTTGGCTAGTCCGCTTTCATCAAATTTGCCATCTACCCCTACTTTGTAGTCAGGAGTGGCACTGTCATCGGACTTGCTGCCTGTGGCCTTGGCAGCACCGCGTTTAATCGAAGAAGAGGCGTTGGCTGGCTTATCTTTGCCAAAAATTCGGCTGAAAAAACCCATCTTAATTTCCCAAATAATAATTATATGCAAAGCAAGGATGTCCCTGCTCAGGCACCAACATATCTGACTGCTGTATCGAGGCTATATATCAAAAGCTGTGTATGTTGGGAAGCACAGTATTTCTGCGGTCATAAGTAGGTCGGGCTAATATTTTGTAATATGAAGAGGCTCACGTTTAACTTACTTGAGTGTTGCACTCTCATGAGAGAAAAAACAGTGTATGGCGTCTGAGGTAGCCTAGTCGTAAGGTTGAAAGGCTTTGACTAGGAGGGCAGGATGCAGTTACCCATCGTCGCGCCAGCGCCAGTAGTGAGCGAACAT
>JBBQAC010000259.1:0-6027 GCA_038315915.1 Phormidesmidales cyanobacterium | reverse complement strand
GCCAGATTGAATTGCCGCTCACATCACCGGGTTCAGTGTGGAGAATATCACCTTAGACTTAACAATGTTTAAGGATGTGCCAATTACCCTAAAGACCAAGACCCAAAGGGCCAAGCTTGAGCCCCCGCCGCAACGCTGCTGGCGGTAGCGAAGAAAGTTGCAAGGCTGACATCAAACCTAATAGATACTGAGTCCACTATGCCCACTCCACCCTCGCCAGCGCCTTTTGCACCTGATTCGCTCAAAAAAGGTATCGATCAGTTTAACCAAGGAGAGTTTTATGCCTGTCACGATACTTTAGAGGCCATTTGGATGGAATCTGAGACCGCCGAAAAGCCTTTTTATCAGGGAATCTTACAGATAGCCGTTGGGTTCTACCATTTGGGAAATCTTAACTGGCGCGGCGGCGCGATCTTACTGGGCGAAGGGATTAACCGGCTGCGGCGATTTGAGCCTAGCTACCAAGGGGTGGTTGTAGATACGCTTGTGGATCAGGCGACAGATTGGCTGACGCTGATTCAGACCGCTGGCCCCGAAGGACTCGCCGCCGTAATGGCCGACATGCCACAGGCTTTCCCCCAAATTGAGCAGTGCTAACGTTCGCTAGGAGCCGCTTACCCGCTTCGTAAGGATTTAGAGAAATCTGCTGAAATACCTGCCTAATGCAGACGCCAGAGATTAAGGTATAAATAGTAGCCTCATATTGTCCTACCGGCTTTATGTAGATACCTTCCAGCCAAATACCCTCTCTAGAGGCTCGTTTACTGCCAGTTCGTAAAGCGGTCCGAAGCCTCAATCTGGTCGTCGTACCGTTTATTAGCATGGCAATAAAGCCACGGCCTTTATCATTTTGAGCATGCTGCACTGGCGATTCCAAGTTCCCTTCTCGACATTGCGCTTATCTACGGTGGGTTGGCATCGAGCCGCTAGCCGAAAGGTGGGGGCCTTTTCTGCGGCGCTGCTAATTTCGCTGCTATTTCAGGGCTTGCCTGCTGCCATCCCGCGCGTACAGGCTCAGTCGAGCGGGGGTGCCCTTCAGCTCAAGGCGAGCCGCGTAGAAGCCAATTCTAATACCGGCGTAGTGACAGCCATTGGCAATGTGCGGATTGACTACCCCAGCCGCCAGATATATGCCACTTCTGCTCAGGCTCAGTACTACAGCCGAGAACAGCGAATTGTCCTGAGCGGCAACGTCGATGTGATTCAGGAGGGCAATACACTTCAGGCCGAGACGGTAACTTATCTGATCGCCGAAGGCCGATTTGTCGCGACGCCTGGGGCGGGTAGCCAGGTTGAAGCGGTTTATATTTTGCCAGAAGACCCCAACCCCGCCCCTCGGGTCGAGTCGCCGCCGCCGCCGCTGTCAATTCCTGCGCCGCCGGACGAGCTTCCTGCCGATCTGGGCGCGATTAGCGATCGCTAACTGCGTTTGACAGTTTTGACAGTAAATAGCACCGCAAAAGCACCCTAAAAGCGCTATAAAAGGTAGACAGCAGGCAATGGCTTCCTCTCTGATAAAATCTGAGCCAGTTAGCTCGACTCGCGGGGCACCTCCTTTGAAGCTCGTGCTCGAAAATGTTCAAAAAACATACGGCAAGCGCACGGTTGTTAAGGGGGTAAATCTATCGGTTTCCCAAGGTGAAATCGTGGGGCTTTTAGGGCCGAACGGAGCGGGTAAAACCACGACTTTTTATATGGCGACCGGTCTGATCCGGCCCGATACAGGCAAGGTGACGCTGAAGGGTAAAGATATCACCGACGTGCCGATGTATCAGCGGGCGCGGCTTGGCGTTGGCTATTTGGCCCAGGAGGCCAGCATTTTTCGCAATCTCAGCGTGCGCGACAATCTGCGCCTGGTGATGGAGCAAACGGGAGTGCCGTTTCACGAGCGCGAAGATCGCCTGCGCAATCTGCTCAAAGAGTTTCGCCTGGAGAAAGTGCAAGATTCGCTCGGCATTCAGATATCGGGCGGCGAAAGGCGGCGAACAGAGCTAGCGCGGGCCCTGGCAGCGGGCGCGCAGGGGCCAGATTTTTTATTCTTAGACGAGCCATTTGCCGGGGTTGATCCGATCGCTGTTTCTGAAATTCAAACGATTGTGGCGGAATTGCGCGATCGCCACATGGGCGTCCTCATCACCGATCACAACGTCCGAGAAACCCTGCAAATCATTGACCGGGCCTACATCATGAGCGAAGGCCAAATTTTAGCTGCTGGCACCGCCGCCGACCTTTCCGACAATCCGCTGGTGCGTCAATACTACTTGGGCGAAGGCTTCCGACTTTAATATCCCTCCTTGATCTCCATGTCTTCTGCTACCGCCCCTACCTTCGTTCAAAAAATAGCCCGCTGGCTACCTCGCCTGTCTTTGATGGACAGCTACATTGCCCATGAGCTAACCCTGCCGTTTCTCTTTGGCGTGGGCGCATTTTCTTCGATTGGAGTCTCAATTGGGACACTGTTTGAGCTGATTCGCAAAATTACTGAAGCAGGCTTACCGATCTCTTTGGCCGCTGAAATTTTTTTGCTGAGCCTGCCGACTTTCGTGGTGCTGGCTTTCCCCATGTCTACGCTGCTGGCAACGATGATGACTTACAGCCGCCTGTCTAGCGATAGCGAGCTAATCGCCCTGCGCGGCTGCGGGGTGAGCATTAAGCGAATTGTCGTTCCAGCGGTGGTTTTGAGCCTGCTGATTACCGGTTTGAGCTTCGTAGTTAACGAGGTGATCGCGCCGGCGAGTACAGAGCGGGCAGCCGCGATTCTGACCCGCGCGCTAGATGAGGAAAAGCCGCCCTTTAAAGAGGGCGATATTACGTTTCAGCAGAAGCAGGCTGCCGCCGATGGTTCAGGAGATGAACTGGTCAGGTTTTTTCATGCTCGGCGCTTCGATGGCACGACCATGAGCGGCATCACGGTCGTCGATTTTTCACAGCAGGAAAACGAAGACGGTCTGAAGCAAATTGTCAGCGCTGACTCTGCGACCTGGGATTTTTCGCGCAATCTGTGGGAGTTCACCAACGGCACGATTTACGCGGTTTCTCCAAACGGCTCTTTCCGTCAGATTATTCGCTTTGATAAGCAGGACTTGCAGTTACCCCGGACACCTTTAGACCTGGCGAACAGAACCAAACGCGAAGAGGAAATGAATATCGCCGAAGCTACGGAGTATCTGGGAATATTGCGCCAGACTGGCGACGAAAAGGCGGTGCGCAAACTCGAGGTGGCGATTCAGCGAAAATACTCCATTCCGTTTGCCTGCGTGGTGTTTGGCCTGGTCGGTTCAGCGGTTGGCGTGCGGCCACAGCGCACCGGCAAAGCCACAAGCTTTGGCGTGAGCATTGTGATCATTTTTGGCTACTACCTGCTGAGCTTCATCACCTCAGCGATGGGAACAGCCGGGGTCGTGAGTCCTTTGATCGCGGGCTGGCTACCGCTCTTTGTAGGGCTAACCGCCGGATTAGCCCTACTGACCAGAATCGCCCGGTAGCTTCTGGCTCCTGCCTTCTGCCTTTTCCTATGTCCTGGGCTGAATCATCCAAGGACGGTAACCTGCCCGAATGCACTGGGTAAGCGCTTCATCGACTGCAACTTCAGTGGCATCGACAATATCGACCACGCAGGTGCCATAGCGCGCGGGCAGAAGGCTGCGGCCACAGTTTTCTAGTACTTTGGCTGAGGGGCTTTCCAGCAGGCGAGTGTGGATGTCGATAGTGCAGTCAGCGACTTCTAATGGGCGGCGCGATCGCCCGCATACCAGCAGCACACTATTGGCCGTCAGCCCGGTAAATTCGCTAACATCAACTACGCACGTCCCCAGATCTTCTGGATAGCGGGCGGCGGCGCAGGCAGCGATCGCATCGCTTTCGGCCACACCCGCCTCAGTCATGCCCACGGTACAGCCGAAATAGTCAGCGTTCGCAGCCATTGCTGGCGCAACAGGACTCAGTCCTACCGTTGCCCCGATCAGCGAGAGCGCACTAAAGGCCGAGGCGGCTGCCAGCTTGTTCACACTGACTTTAACCTGAGCTGACCAACCGGCCAGCGATGAACCAAAAGACGTGAATATTTTCATAGGAGCCTTGCTTTTACGGACGTGCGCTCTGATTCTAATCTACAGTGAAACAGTGACAACAACGATACATATAAGCCGATTCAGAGAGGATTTGATATGCACCTGAGTGAAATAACACATCCCAACCAGTTGCATGGCCTGTCGGTCACCCAGCTAGAGAAAATTGCCCAGCAAATTCGCGATAAGCACCTACAGACGATCGCTGCGAGCGGTGGTCATTTAGGGCCAGGATTAGGTGTAGTCGAACTCACCTTAGGTCTCTATCAAACCCTCGATCTCGACCGGGACAAGGTGGTTTGGGATGTGGGCCATCAGGCTTACCCCCACAAGCTCATTACCGGTCGCTACAAAGACTTTCATACGCTGCGTCAGCAAAATGGCGTCGCGGGCTATCTCAAGCGCTCAGAAAGTCGGTTTGACCACTTCGGTGCGGGCCATGCTTCGACCAGTATTTCGGCGGCGTTGGGCATGGCGATCGCCCGCGACCTCAAAGGCGAAAATTACAAAGTCGCCGCCATCATCGGTGACGGGGCGCTCACAGGCGGCATGGCGCTAGAGGCTATCAACCATGCTGGCCATCTGCCCAAGACCAACCTGGTGGTGGTGCTCAACGACAACGAGATGTCGAGTTCGCCCAACGTTGGCGCGATTCCCCGCTACCTCAACAAAATGCGCCTGAGTCCGCCCATGCAGTTCCTCACGGACAACCTCGAAGAGCAGCTTAAGCAACTGCCCTTTAGCGAGTCGCTCACCCCCGAACTCAGCCGGGTCAAAGAAGGGATGAAGCGCCTGGCCGTTTCTAAATTAGGCGCTGTTTTTGAAGAGCTAGGCTTTACCTATATGGGGCCGGTGGATGGTCATAACTTGCCCGAGCTGATCAGCGCCTTCAAAGAAGCCCATAAGCATGGCGGGCCAGTGCTGGTACATGTCGCCACTGTGAAAGGAAAAGGCTACGAAATCGCCGAAAAAGATCAGGTCGGCTACCATGCCCAGTCGCCCTTTAACCTGGAAACTGGCAAGAAGATTCCTTCCAACAAACCCACTCCCCCCGGCTACTCTAAAGTCTTTGCCGAGACGCTGGTAAGCCTGGCTGAAAACGACCCGACGATCATCGGCATTACTGCTGCGATGGCCACCGGTACCCGGCTCGATTTGCTCCAGGCTAAGCTGCCGAAGCAGTATATAGATGTCGGCATTGCGGAGCAGCACGCCGTTACCCTGGCAGCGGGGCTGGCCTGCGAGGGCATGAAGCCGGTGCCGGTCATTTACTCCACCTTTTTGCAGCGCGGCTTCGACCAGATTGTCCACGACGTGTGCATTCAAAAACTGCCGGTATTCTTCGCTTTAGACCGGGCGGGCATTGTAGGCGTTGATGGGCCGACTCATCAGGGGCTGTATGACATTGCCTACCTGCGCTGCATCCCCAACATGGTGCTGATGGCCCCGAAAGACGAAGCCGAGCTACAGCGCATGGTGGTCACCGGGATTGAATACGATGGGCCGATTGCCGTTCGCTATCCTCGGGGCAATGGCTATGGGGTGCCGCTGATGGAAGAGGGCTGGGAAGCGCTGCCGATTGGCAAGGCCGAAATCTTGCGCAGCGGAGACGACGTGGTTCTGATCGGCTATGGTGCCATGGTGTATCCGGCCATGCAAACCGCTGAAATTCTGGGTGAGCACGGCGTCGAGGCCACGGTGATCAACGCTCGCTTTGCTAAGCCGCTCGATACTGACCTGATGTTGCCGCTGGCTAAGCGCATTGGCAGAGTCGTGACTTTGGAAGACGGCTGTCTGATGGGTGGCTTCGGTTCAGCCCTGGGCGAAGCGCTCCTTGACCATGCGATTACGCCCGCCTTACTGCGGTTAGGCGTGCCCGACAAGCTGGTTGACCACGCCTCTGCGGATCAGTCCAAGGCAGCGTTAGGGCTGATGCCAGCGCAGATGGCCGAGCGCATTC
>JBBQAC010000235.1:0-7006 GCA_038315915.1 Phormidesmidales cyanobacterium | reverse complement strand
TGCTCCATCCGAGCTGTTGTGGGCGCTGATCGGTCTGATTTTGACGATTGGCAGTACGTGGTTAGAAGCGTTTGTGGTCGGTATGCCGCTGTCGTGGTGGCAGGGGGAGGGCGGCAGCGTGGCGTTTTACTCGCTGGGCGTAAGTTTTCAGGTCGGTGCGGCCTTGTTTACCGGCTGTATGGGTGGTAAAAATGCGGCGGCACTAGCCCAAATTGCCTACGTGATGTTGGGCATTGTGCTGTTTGAGCGGTTTGGCTTTCAGGTATTTACTCAGGGGGCTGGGCTAGGGTATTTTCGAGAGCCCAGCTTTGGCTATCTGCTAGGGTTTATTCCGGCGGGGTGGGTTTGTGGGGCGCTGGCGTTTCGCGCGAAGCCGACTCTGGAACGGCTGGCCTTTGCTGCCCTCACTGGCCTGGTAGTCGTGCATCTGTGCGGCCTGACCTACCTCATTGGCGGCGCGCTCTTTCGCTGGATCTCGTTGGATTCGCCCTTGCTAACGGCCATAATGGACTATTCCATCTGGCAGATTCCAGGACAGGTGATGGTGGTTTGCGCGATCGCCCTGATTGCCTACGCCATGCGCAGAGCCCTCTTTTATTAGTCCAACGTCAAACTTCACATGAAACCTAAAAACCCCCTCTTCTGGCTGGTTGCCATCGTCGGCGTCATTCTCGATCAGCTTACGAAATGGTGGGTTGTGCAAACGTTCGGCCTGGGTGAGAGCGTCACGATCATTCCAGGTGTGCTGCACTTTACCTACGTCACGAATCCAGGCGCAGCTTGGAGCCTGTTCAGTGAAAATGGCGAATGGCTGCGCTGGCTGTCGATGATTGTCAGTGCTGGACTGGCGATTTATGGCTGGACGGTGCGGTTGCCGAATCGTTGGGAGCAGGCGGGCTACGGATTTATTTTGAGCGGCGCGTTTGGCAATGGCATTGACCGATTGCTTTCGGGTGAGGTGGTCGATTTTTTGCAGGCGTTCCCGGTGACTGGCTTTCCAGTTTTCAACCTGGCCGATGTGTGGATTAATGCGGGGATTATTTGTCTGCTGGTGATCGCAATTTTTTTGCCCGATCCTCAGACTGATCGCCGAGAAAATGGCTCCGATAAGCCCAGAAGACCCCGGCGATAGCGCGGTCATTAGCTCGACCAGTCTAAAATCCTGACCGGAATTTGGATCGTTTCGTCTGTTGGTTTCTATACTGTTCTGATATTGCGTTACTGACCTCGCCCCTGGTATCCAGTCTAGCCATTTAATATGGATATAGATTGAGCTGGCAGTGCTCTCCTTTGACTCTATGACTTCTCCGCCGCCTAAGCCTCCTAACCGTTCTCCTCAAGGCCCATCCAAAAAAGGCGCAAGTCAGCAGCCAAAAACTTTCTTGGGCTCGATTACGCAGGCTTTTCAGACCGTTCAGGCCAACGTCGACTTTTCTAAAATTCCGCTGAAGCCAAATGCGCGGGTGCCCAAGCTGCTGATTGAAAAAGGGAGCGAGGCAGGCGGGAAGGCTGAAGAATATCCGCTGGTAGGGGAGCACTATCTGCTGGGGCGCTCTTCCAAGGCGTGCGATATTGTGGTGCGATCGCCCATCGTCAGCCAAACTCATCTGTCCTTAACCCGCGAT
Organism: Phormidesmidales cyanobacterium; assembly: GCA_038315915.1. Lineage (GTDB taxonomy): Bacteria > Cyanobacteriota > Cyanobacteriia > Phormidesmidales > Phormidesmidaceae > Phormidesmis. The sequence goes on along the minus strand of JBBQAC010000235.1, from coordinate 5,381 downwards.
CGGTCACGCGCGGGCAATCCCTTCGTAATCAAAGACAAAGGCTCGACCAACGGCATTTATCGCAGCAAAAAGCGAATTTCGTCGCTACCCTTACGCCACGGGGATGTGCTGACGCTGGGGCCGAGGGAACTGGCCGATGCGGTGACGGTACGCTACATTGACCCGCCGCCCTGGTACATCCTCACGGTGCGCTACGGTCTGTACGGCGCAACTGGACTGACCGGCCTGCTAGCATTCTGGATAGTTGGGTTGCAATGGCCCAAAATTACTATCAATCCGCTGCCGGAATCGGTGCAGGGGCCAGTGCTGATCACGGCGGAAGGGGAGAAGGGCGATCGCGTCCCGCTCAACGAACTCCCGAACGTCGCCCACCTGGAAAAGAAGAGATTGCAGGAATACTCGCCCTACTTACCCAAGGCGGTCGTCGCTTCAGAAGATTCGCGCTTTTACTGGCACTTGGGGGTCGATCCGCTGGGCATCGCACGGGCGCTGGTGACAAACATCGCGGGCGGCGGTATTCAGGAAGGGGCCAGCACCATTACCCAGCAGATGGCCCGCAATACCTACCGGGACTATGTCGGTACGGACGATAGCGTGGTGCGAAAGGTGCGCGAAGCGGTAGTGGCGCTGAAGCTGGAGACTTTTTACAGCAAAGATCAGCTCATGCTGCTGTATTTAAACCGGGTGTACCTGGGCAATAATCTGTATGGATTTGAAGATGCGGCGCAGTTTTACTTCGGCAAGTCTGCCGATGCGCTGAGCGTGAGTGAGGCGGCGACGCTGGTGGGAATTTTGCCTGCGCCCAATGCCTTTAACCCCGTACAGGACTACCAGGCGGCAATAGAGTACCGCGATCGCGTGATCGAGCGAATGGTGTCGATGGGCATGGTCAGCGCTGAAGAAGGTCGGCGGGCGAGGCGATCGCGCATCGAAATCAGCCCCAAGGCCCGTGAGCAGCTCCAAAGCTCCAAAGCGCCCTACTTTTACAGCTACGTATTCGATGAACTCAATAACGTACTAGGTGAAGGGCTGGCCAGAGAAGGCAACTTCATCGTCGAAACCAGCCTCAATTTAGACACTCAAGCCGCTGCTGAAAGCAACCTGCGCGAGTCGGTAAATAGTCAGGGCGCTCAGTTAGGAATTTCTCAGGGGGCGCTCGTCACGCTGAACACGGCAACCGGTGAGATAGAAGCGCTAGTTGGCGGCACCGACTACCAAGAAAGCCAGTTCAATCGGGCGACTCAGGCGCTGCGTCAGCCCGGTTCGACCTTCAAAGTATTTGCTTATGCGGCGGCGCTAGAGCAGGGGATTTCACCTGGAGAGACGTTTTCCTGCAACGATCTTAACTGGGACGGGCAGTACTTTTCAGGCTGTCGGTCGGGTGGCGGGGCGTTAGATATGTATGCGGGGCTTGCTCGCTCTGAGAATGTGATTGCGCTACGGGTAGCGCAAGAAGTAGGGCTACCAGCCGTTATTGCTCTGGCAGAGCGGATGGGCGTTACCTCAGAGCTGAGGGCACAGCCAGGGCTGGTGCTCGGTCAGAGTGAGGTGACGCCTTTGGAAATTACGGGCGCGTTTGGGGCGATCGCCAATGAGGGCGTATGGAACCGGCCCCACGGCATTCAGCGCGTGCTCGACAGCAGCGACTGTGAGGACTACAACGACATCAACACCTGCCGGCTGATCTACGATTTTGAACAAAGTGCCGACGCCAACGTGCCGGTGCTCGATTCTGGCGTCGCCAATACGATGGTAGGAATGATGCAGGGGGTCGTGCAGGGCGGCACAGGACGCAACGCTTACCTGGGCTTGGGAGAAGCTGGCAAAACCGGTACGACCAACGACAACATAGACTCGTGGTTTATTGGCTTTGTGCCTCAAGACAATGTGGTGACCGGCATATGGCTGGGTAACGATGACAACACGCCCAGCGACGGCGGCAGCGCAGTAGCCGCTCAGCTATGGGGCAGCTACATGGGTCAGGTACTACAGTAAGCAGGCGTCGCACGCGCTTGCTTACTACTCGCCGGGGGTCGGACGGATACCTACCGCGTGACGATCAATCACCTGATCGACCAGTCCATACGCCATCGCCTCTTGCGGCGACATAAAGAAATCGCGCTCTGTGTCTTCCTTAATTTTCTCTATTGGCTGACCGGTGTGCTTGGCCATCGCCTCATTCAGCATGGTCTTCAGGTACAGAATCTCTTTGGCCTGAATCTCGATATCGGTGGCTTGACCTTGGGCCCCGCCGGACGGCTGGTGAATCATCACGCGGGCATTCGGCAAAATCATTCGTTTGCCCTTAGTTCCGGCGCTCAGCAAAAACGCCCCCATGCTAGCGGCTAAGCCCATGCAGATCGTGGCCACATCAGGGCGAATGTGGTTCATCGTGTCATACAACCCCAGCCCAGCCGATACGGAGCCACCGGGAGAGTTGATATACAGGTAAATGTCTTTTTCGGGGTCATCGGCTTCTAAGAACAGCATTTGGGCCACGATCAGATTCATAGACTCTGCATCGACGACGCCGTGCAAAAAAATAATGCGCTCTCTGAGCAAGCGTGAATAGAGGTCAAAGGCGCGTTCGCCACGACCCGACTGCTCAATAACGGTTGGAATCATAGAAGCTACTCAATCGACTACTGGATGTGTTTATCATCGCGTACAGCTCTGATTGTACAGACTTTCTCCCCTGCTTGTCGGAGTGTGGATAACCCGAAACCTCTATAAAAATCTCTATGGAAACCTCTATGGAAGGGGCTGACTTAAGCGCCTCAATCAAGGGGCTTTACCCACTTCTGGCGAATGGCCCAATCAAGGCTGTACCGGGCGACGGCAAACCATAAAAAGCTTTCACCTGTGATCAGTAGCCAGATCAAGGGGGTGAAGGTACCCGTCCAGGTGGCTTCGATTTGGGCAAGCGATCGCACAAATGCAAAAGCCCCCACCGCCCCGCTCCCCAAATGCAGATTGTCATCCTGGCGAATGATGTAGCGATAGGTCACACCAAAGAAAAAGCCCGAACACAGCGCTACTGCCAAATTGAGCAACTCTGCTGAGGGGCCGCTCAGGAAAAATAGGGGCACTTCAGGTAGGCGGCTTTGCAGGAGAATCGCGCCCAACCTAGCCAAGCCCACTGCCAAGCCCACTGCGCCCGCACCGATCAATCCAGCCTTGATGGACTCTCGTCTAGCTTCTGCGATCACGCGCTCTACTGGCGTTATCTCTGATGCGCTCACCTCAATTCTCCGGTATCGATTCTTCAATCAGACCTAAATTTACCGTATGATGGAAAGTGAAAAACTTCTGACTTAAAGCCTTCTTATGGACATCTTGACACTGGGCTGGGTTTCACTGCTGACCTGCTTTACTTTCTCCATCTCGATGGTAATTTGGGGTCGTAACGGCTTTTAGATTTGGCCGGGGACAGCTTCGGCTGGCAGCGTTTGTTTTAACTGACGAGTTTCGGATTTTTGGCTTTGGACTCTTTACTCAATACGGCATTAGAAAATCAGCTTTTGGCTGTTTTGGCACTGCTGGCATTTGTGTTGCTAGTGGTGGTGACAGTCGGCGTGGGCTATTTGACGACGGTGGAATGGCGCGATCGCCGTCGCCGGGGCAGAGAGGCCGACATCGCCCCCACCCTCAAACGCAAGATTAAGTAGTTACAGTCATCCAATGCTGTCCTCAGTTAGTTAGTTCCCCATTCGGTGAGAGTGAGTCAAAACAACCTGCCTGTGCAAAATCCTTCCTCCAAGGCTGACCTGAAAACAACTGATAGAACTGCCAGACAAATTGCATTTGAAGCGCTCCGCTCAGTCGAACGGGGCGCTTTTGTTGATGTGGTGCTGGATCGCAAGCTTACGCAGTCGCAGCTCAGCGCTCAGGACAAAGGCTTTGTCACCGAGCTAGTGTATGGCACCGTCCGTCGTCGCCGCACGTTAGATGCGCTGATTACTCAGTTTGGCAAACGCGAGGCCAGTAAGCAGCAAGCCGATTTGCTCCAGATTTTGCGGCTGGGCTTTTATCAGTTGCGCTATCTGACGCAGGTGCCCGACCATGCAGTGGTTGACACGACCGTACAACTGGCCAAATCTCAGCGCCTGGGCAAGCTAAGCGGCGTGGTCAACGGGATGCTGCGTCAGTACATTCGTCAGAGTAGCCAGCGGGGGGATGAGCGAGGGGCGCTCGAAGCTGACTCGATCTCAATGACAGAGGAGCCAGTAGAACAGACCCTCCCTGCCGACCCGCTTCAGCTTCCAGCCAAACCTGTAGAGCGACTGGGCGTACTGCACAGCTACCCGGACTGGATTATTCAAGTTTGGCGGTCGATGCTGCCTGATGATGAGGTATCGGCGCTGTGTGAATGGTTCAATCAGTCGCCCGCGCTGGATTTGCGAATTAATTTGCAGCGCTATTCGCTGGCTGAGGCGGCGGGGATTTTTGAGGCGGCGGGAATTGAAACTGAGCGAGTAGCGGCAGTGCCTTCGGCGCTGCGATTGAAGGGGCACAGCGGGGCGATCGCTTATCTTCCGGGCTATGCGGACGGCTGGTGGGCAGTGCAAGACAGCAGCGCTCAGCTCGTTGCCTATTTGCTCGACCCGCAGCCGGGAGAAACGATTATTGACGCCTGCGGGGCTCCCGGTGGCAAAAGCCTGCATATTGCGGAGCTGATGGGCGATCAGGGGATGGTTTGGAGCTGCGATCGCACCGCCTCCCGTACCCAAAAGATTCAGCAAAACATCGACCGCTCCGGCCTGAGCGCGGTTCGCCCGCTGATGTGCGACAGCCGCCACCAGCCCACCTTTGTCGGTCAGGCAGACCGCGTTCTGCTAGATGTCCCTTGTTCAGGCTTAGGCACGCTGAACCGTCATGCCGATGCTCGCTGGCGGCAAAATCCCGAGTCGGTAGCAGGGCTGGTGACCTTACAGCGCGAGTTGCTCAGCCACGTAGCCACCTGGGTAAAACCGGGCGGTGTAATGGTATATGCCACCTGCACGCTGCACCCCGCTGAGAACGAGGAGCAGATTCAGTGGTTTTTGAGCCAGCAGGGAGACTGGGAGATAGTACCCCCACCGCCAGAATTTGGGCTATCGGCGACAGCCCCAGGCTGGATAAAAGTATGGCCGCATCAGCAAAACATGGACGGCTTTTTCATGGTGAAGCTCAGGCGGAGCGACGACCGCAAAACCAGCTAAAAAAGTTCACGTCATTTTCCATAGCCACGGCATCTGCCTGTGTTTGCCTTGCCATTTCGTGATACCACTGGCAGTACTCTGCGTGGGTTTGGCGATACTCTACTTCCAGGCGAAATTCCTGAGCAGCCTGATGAAGCGCAAAGGCTTCCTGCACCTCCCGAACTTCGGCTGACTTTGGCA